>NZ_JACJOR010000007.1:0-2101 GCF_014695615.1 Leptolyngbya sp. FACHB-711 | reverse complement strand
AAAAACCTGGAGCTGGTCGAGTTCCAATCACAATTGCCCAAATTAGGAAAAAGTAGCGCTGTACGAAGGATAAATATTCTAGTAGGACCAGGGTTTCGTTATGAACCAGGTTGATTGTCGCGATATCGCTGTACTGGTTCCGTCCATCCTCATCAAATCGCTCTGCTGCCTTATGATCGACTTCAACTTTGGGATCGTAGATGAGTTTCCATCCCGCTCGCTTAACCGCCACACTAAATGCCATATCGTTATAAACCTGTGCGCCCGTTCCGCGTAGCCGCTCATCAAAGCGAAGATTGGCGATCGCCGCTCGTCGATAACTCATATTCGCACCCTTGAGCAGGTCTACTTCTCGAGGTTCCCCTGCCCCCAAATGATGATTGCCGACTACTCTACCGAACCACTGGATGCAACCAACTAAATCTTTTATACCGTCTTCGAGCCTTTCCCCAGCATAGACCCAGTCTCGCCCCCCCACGCCGCCAACTTGGGCATCTTCTGCAAAATGCGCCTCAATCTGCTCTAACCAATGGGGGCGCGGGACAGCATCATCATCTGTAATTGCAATAATGTCTCCGCCTACCTTTGCCAGCCCCGCATTAAGAGCTGCAACCTGTCCTGACAAAGTAATGTTCAAAAGTTGAAGGGATAACGGGGCAGCATCAAACTTTTCAAAAAATGACCATGTCTCCAGATCGATATCACGAATAACAACAACGATCTCATCGGCAGGCCGTGTCTGGTGTTTCAAGGCTTTCAAACAGCGTCCTAGCTCCTGAGGACGACGATAGGTTGGTACAAGAACACTGATTTTCATGACCCTGCTAGCGCCTCAAATAGGTCAACATAATCTCGTGCTTTGCTCACCCAGCTATGCTGTTCTGCGATCGCTCTTGCTGCCTGCCCCATTTGAGTTCTACGAGCAGAATCGTTGACTAATTCATTCAGCGATCGGATGAGAGTATGAACATCCTCTGAGTCGGACAAAACCACACCGCATTCTGGCGTGACAATTTCCGCGCCGCCTGCTGTTGCCGCTGTAATCACAGGGAGTCCACTAGCCATCGCCTCTAGAAGAACCAGAGTACAGGCTTCATAGCGTGAAGGAAACACAAACAAATCGACCGCTTTCATAATGGCTGCTACATCACGTCGGAAGTCTAGAAAATGAACCCGCTGATCCACAGCAAGCTTGGCAGCAAGATCTGGGTATGGACTTCCTTCAACCGCACCCACAACCACCAGATGCAAATTTGGCACCTCGCCCAGGGCACGTAAAACCGTATCTAAATTTTTACGATTTGTGCGAATGTCACCCACAAATAGAGCTAAAGGAACCCCTTCAGGTAAACCGAGAGATGAGCGTTCGGTAGAACCAGGGGTGAATTCCTCTAAATCCACGCCATTAAGGATAATTTGAATCTTATCGGGCAGTACACCAACATCAATCAAGTCCTGCTTAATCTTTTCAGAAACGGCTACAACGACCTTTGCCTGACGCAATGCTTTTCTTTCCCAGGAGGCATTGAGTGCAGTGTAGAGCCACTGATAAATCCCGTAACTGTCTCGGCGGGTGTGCGAGATATGCATTGGTGACTTAAACCAGGCAGTATGAACGAATTGGATAGTATTGATATCTGCTTCCACATCGGTAACCGCCCCGTAGACTTGTATGATGTCAAAATCATGGCGGTGTTTTTTCAACCACGCCTCACTACGCTGCGAAAACACGAGGCTACTCAAAAGCTGCGTAGGATATCCCTTCACTGGGATATGGATCCAAGTCACCTTACTATTTCGCTGTAGGTCTGGAGCAACATTTGTCGCTATCAAAGTGATTTCATAGCCACGTCGGATGGCTTCCCACACAACTTCATAGTTAGCCCGACCCTGGCCATCCCCTTTAATAACACTGCGAGTCACAATACAAATTTTCATAAGCCATCCTTAATAAAATTACAACAGATTAACTTAACTCAATAAGATTTCTCGCTCGAGCAGATCTAGGATTTTCCTATCTTTTTCTACATCAAATTTACGACCAAAGTGTTTGTTAGAGGTAATCAATTGCTTAAAATGCTGACTTGTCAAAATAGCTGGG
>NZ_JACJOR010000069.1:0-6724 GCF_014695615.1 Leptolyngbya sp. FACHB-711 | reverse complement strand
AAAGTCCCTATGAATAGGGGATCTAGGGGGCAATCAAAATCTCTAAGATTCCTCAAACCATTCCTTAAAGGGGTTTAGAATATCCCAGCGCGTCTTTGACTTTTGACAAAGTGACATTAGCGATCGACTCTGCCTTTTCTCGTCCCTGCTGCAGCACCGATTCTAGATAGCCCTTGTCGTTCATAATGGCGTGATATTTCTCCTGGATAGGTTGGAGTGCGTTGATCAAGGTGTCGGTCAGCAGGGGCTTGAACTGTCCCCAGCCCATATCAGTACATTCAGCGGCGACGGCTTCTTTGGTTTGTCCTGACAGGATCATGTAGAGCGACAGCAGGTTGTGGCATTCGGGGCGATCAGCATCATCAAAGGTAAGTCCGCGTACCGAGTCAGTTTTGCAGCGTTTAACTTTGCGCTGAATCTCGTCGGGGGGGTCGAGCAGATTGATGCGGCTGGCATCCGAAGGATCGGACTTGGACATTTTCTTCGTGCCATCAGTAAGGCTCATCACCCGTGCCCCTTCGCGGCGGATCATTGGATCGGGCAGTTTGAGAATCGGTTGGTCTTCTTTGCCGTAGAGGTAGTTCAGTCGGGCGGCAATGTCGCGAGTTAGCTCCAGGTGCTGCTTCTGGTCTTCGCCAACGGGTACTTTGTCCGGCTCGTACAGCAAAATGTCTGATGCCTGCAAAACAGGATAGGTCAGCAGCCCAGCACTGACGTTTTCTCCCTGCTTAATCGCTTTCTCTTTAAACTGCACCATGTCATCGAGCCAGTTTAAGGGCGTGATGCAGTTAAACAGCCATGCCAGTTCCGTATGGGCAGGAACGTGGGACTGAACAAAGATGGTGGCGTGCTCCAGGCTAATGCCGCAAGCCATATACATCGCTGCCACTTTGTAAGTCGTTGTGGCAAGCTGAGTGGGGTCGTGGGGCACGGTGATCGCGTGGAGGTCAGCCATAAACAGGAAACTGTCATAGTCCTGCTGAATCTCAACCCAGTTACGAATTGCCCCCAGATAGTTGCCTAGATGCAGTTCACCCGTCGGCTGAATTCCTGAAAGCACACGCGGCTTACCCATAACGTTTCCCAATTCCCCTTACATACTCTATTTATTCTGCCCGATCGCGACCAGATGCAGTGGTTTCGGTGGAACGTTATGAGCTAGATTTTGAGTAAATTCTTTTGCAAAAGAGAGCTGATTGCCCAAAAAAAAGCAGCCCGAAGGCTGCATTAACAATCTTTCACCTGATTTAAGCTCAAGATATCAGGCTGGGAAGCGATCGTCGGTCTTCCAGGGCACATTGCTTCCAGGTCATAGTCGAATTGGTAGTGATTGATAGTGATATAGGCAGAAAACCGTATAACGATGACTCAGCAGCCAAACTCCCAACCTATCTCCGCTGTGCCGCCCATCGATCGCGGACCCGGTAGCATGATCACAGGTGCATCCTATCCGCTTCGAGCTGTCTGGCTATTTGCCAAATTGCCCCAACTGCGGAAATTTATCTTGATTCCGATCGTGATCAATCTGGTGCTGGGCGTGACGCTGTATGCTGCGCTGCTCTCGGCAGGATATTGGGCAATTGATGCGCTGATTGCAGGGATTCCCGGATGGCTAGCGCAGTTGTCTCAGGTGGGGGGATCGATCGCCCAGGTTGATCTGCCTTCAGTCCATTTGCCCCCGATTCAATTGCCTGATTTGACCGCGTATTTGCCTCATATTCCTTTACCGCAGATTGCTTTGCCGGCAATTCAGCTTCCTGACTGGCGACTTCCCCAGTGGCAGTTTCCGCAGTGGCAGTTTCCCCAATGGCAAATTAATTTACCTACTGTACGCCTTCCCGACTGGCTACTTCAGTGGCTCAATGCCGTGCCGGGAGAAACGCTGCGGCTATTTGTGTTTTTGCTGCGGGGGCTGCTGACGGTAATTCTGCTGCTGCTGACGGGCTTTGTGCTGCTTCAGTTTGGGGTGCTGCTGGGTGCGCCCTGGTACGGCAAGCTGTCAGAAGAAATTGAAATTCTCAAAACTGGACAACTCCGAACGGTGAACGTTAGTTTCTTGACAGAAATCGGGCGGGCAATCACCTACGAACTCAACAAGCTAATTCTCACGATCGTCTTTGGTCTACCGCTCTTTTTGCTCAATTTCTTTCCCGGCATCGGTACAGTAATTGCAACGATCGGCGGTATTATCTTGGCGGATACGATCGTCTGTCTTGATTTTCTGGATTCTGCGGTGGAGCGGCGTCGTCCTTCGTTTCGTCAGAAATTGGGAATTGTTGGGCGGAGTCTACCCGGTAGCGCAGGGTTTGCGATCGTCTGTCTGGTGTTGGTGAGCATTCCGTTTGTGAATTTGCTGGCGATTCCGGTTTGCGTGGCGGCAGGAACCCTATTCTTTTGCGATCGGATTTTGCCCTGGTATCGTTCTGAAAAAACTGAGGAGCGCAAGCTATCGCCGGAAGGCTAGTTCTCGTTCCTCTGGAGTTAAATCGCGCCATTCTCCGGGTTGGAGTCCCTGGAGGCGGAGTTGACCGATTGCTACTCGCACCAATCGCAGCGTGGGAAAACCAACGGCAGCGGTCATGCGTCGCACCTGGCGGTTTTTGCCTTCGGTCAGCGTCATTTCGATCCAGGCTGTGGGAATCGTTTTGCGAAAGCGAATGGGTGGATCGCGAGGCGGCAGATCGGGTTCGGTGTCCAGCAGACGCACTTGAGCCGGACGAGTTTTGTAGTCCTGAATTTTCACGCCCGATCGCAGTTTTTGCAGGGCTACCTCGTCGGGAATTCGCTCCACCTGCACCCAATAAGTGCGCGGATGGGAAAACTTTGGGTCGGTCAGGCGATGCTGAAAGCCGCCATCGCTGGTTAACAGCAGCAGTCCTTCACTATCGCGATCGAGCCGTCCAACCGGATAAACATCGGGAACTGGGATAAAAGCTTTGAGCGTCAGACGATCGACGGCAGTTTCGTCTGTAAATTGTGAAAGAACGTCGAACGGTTTGAAGAAGACAAGGTAGCGGTTCTCCCCGGAAAAAGGGGGCTTGATTTGAGGCATGGAATTGAATGGAACGTGAGCGATCGAATATACGAATCAGTTATCGGTTTGGTGATAGGTTGCTAGAGCTTTTCTGATCTTGGCAAATATAAAAGCGATGATCGGGAAGGCGATCGAAGGGTTTGGATCAGGGTGTGTTGAAGAATGAGTATGTTTAAGAATCAGAAAAGGCAGAGCACTGCTATCGGTTTGTTCTGGTTAGAACTTGCCAGATGATGAAGCCAGCGAAGCCGATGTAAAAAGCCACCGCTAGCCAATCGAGAACTGTGGAAGACGTATCCATTGTTTGAGTCGAATTACTTGAGTCAAAATTACGTGAGCCAATTTGTCTACAGTTTCTAGAGAATACTGTTTCTAGAGAATACAGTAAAAAAGAGGGCACGACGATCGCACCCCCGTTGCATTAATTTAAGTCGATTAACGCTCGATCTAGAGGTCCTTGACGCTGGAGACAAGCTGTTCGACCACATCCTTTGCGCCACCAAACAGCATCATGGTTTTGTCTTTGTAGAAAAGCTCATTCTCCACACCGGAGAAGCCTGCATTCATGCCGCGTTTGATCACGATCGTATGGTGAGCGCGATCAACTTCGAGAATGGGCATTCCATAGATCGGGCTAGCGGTATCGTGACGGGCGGCGGGGTTGACCACATCGTTTGCGCCAATTACCAGAGCCACATCGGTTCGCTCAAACTCTGGGTTGATGTCGTCCATGTCGTGCAGCTTGGGGTAGGGCACATTTGCCTCTGCTAGCAGCACATTCATGTGTCCGGGCATTCTGCCTGCGACGGGATGGATCGCGTATTTTACGTCTACGCCCAGTCGCTCAAGCTGGTCTGCGAGTTCGCGTACCGTGTGCTGTGCCTGAGCCACTGCCATGCCATAGCCGGGGACAATTACCACCGATCGCGCATAGCCCAGCATCATCGCGCCTTCTTCGGGATCGATCTTGTGAATCGTTCGATCCCCTGATGCGTCTGAACTTCCGCCAGAAGCCGTTTTTGCGGAACCGAAGGCAGTAAATAGGACGTTTGCCAACGATCGATTCATTGCCTTACACATGATTTGCGTCAGGATAATGCCCGATGCGCCGACCAATGCTCCGGCAATAATCAGCATATTGTTCGTTAACACAAATCCGGCAGCACTTGCAGCAAGCCCAGAGAAGGAGTTGAGCAAGGAAATGACCACGGGTGTATCTGCACCGCCGATCGGTAAAACGAACAGAATTCCCAGTACAAGAGAGATGGCAACGAGAATGAGAAAGGTGACGGTATCGTGTGGATTAAACAGCAATAAACCGCTTGCACCCAGGAACAATGCCAGCAACGTCAGGTTAAATGGCTGCTGAAAGGGAAAAGTAATAGGTGAACCGCTGATCCAGCCTTCCAGTTTGACAAAGGCGAGCAAGCTTCCGGTGAAGGTAATGCCGCCGATTAAAACACTGAGGACGATCGTAATCGTTTCGCTGAGGGGAACGAGTTCCAATCCATTCAGATATTTCCAGAATTCGCCCACGGCAACAAGTGCGGACGCTGCGCCACCAAATCCGTTTAGTAAACCCACCATTTGTGGCATTGCGGTCATTTCAACGCGCTGCGCCATGACGATGCCGATGATGGAACCGATCGCGATCGCCACCGCAATCATTTCATAGTTCAAAATTTGCCGATCCAGCAAAGTTGCCACGACGGCAATCAGCATTCCGATCGCCGCAATCCCATTTCCCCGACGAGCCGTTGCCGGAGAACCAAGCTGTTTTAAGCCAATAATGAACAGGGCAGACGCAGCCAGATAGCTCAACTGAATTGCTGAGGGGAGAAATTCGTTCATGCGTTGCCTTCCTTCTTCTTAAACATTTGCAGCATGCGATCGGTGACGAGAAATCCACCCACGACGTTAATGGTTGCGAGAATGACCGCAATCAATCCCAAAATCACCGTTAGATTCCAGTGACGTTCGCCTGCCACCAGCACCGCACCCACGACCGCAATTCCAGAAATTGCATTGGAGCCAGACATCAGCGGCGTGTGGAGCGTTGGCGGGATTTTATTAATGACTTCAAACCCGATAAAGGCGGCTAGCGTAAAGACGACTAAGCCTGTAACTAATGCTTCTGTCATGTTTTGTGAATCCTTTTTGCTAACCCACCGTCGCCATTTGATTCAACAGTTCGCGCACTCGCGGATGGCGCACTTCGCCTGCATGCGTCACACAAGCTTCGCGAGTAATTTCATCTTCAAAGTTGAGCAGCAGTTCACCGTTCTTCACCAAATGCTGCACCAGCGTCAGCAAATTTTTCGCATACATCTGACTCGCGTGAACGGGCATCGACGAAGGCAAATTCGTGGGACCAATCAGCGTCACGCCATTCTTGACCACATCGCGACCTGCCTTTGTGCCCTCACAGTTGCCGCCCTGCTCGGCTGCCATATCGACCACGATCGCCCCCGGTTTCATTTGCGCCACCATGTCAGCCGTTACCAGGATCGGAGCGCGTTTGCCGGGAACCTGCGCCGTCGTAATGACTACATCTGATAACTTCACATGGTCGGCGATCGCCTGCTGGGTCTTCTGCTTCGCCACCTCAGACACTTCTCTGGCATATCCGCCTGCGGCAACAGTGTCTTCTTCCAGGTTCACCTCAACAAACTTCGCGCCCAAACTCTGGACTTCCTCTTTCACGGCAGGACGAATATCAAACGCCTCGACCACCGCTCCCAACCGACGCGCAGTTGCAATTGCCTGCAAACCAGCCACTCCTGCCCCGATCACAAACACTTTGGCAGGGGGAATTGTGCCTGCCGCCGTCGTCAACATTGGAAAGAACTTGGGCGACGCTGCTGCTGCAATCAAAACCGCTTGATAGCCTGAAACCGATGCCTGAGACGAAAGCGCGTCCATACTCTGCGCCCGACTGATACGCGGAATTAGCTCCATGCTGAGGGCAGAGATGTGGCGATCGGCGAGTCGTCCTGCCAGTTCTGGATTGCCAAGCGGATCGAGAAAGCTAATGAGCGTTACACCCGAGCGCAGCAAATCCACCTCATGCCGTCCGTCTTCTCGACGCTGGGGCGGTTTGACCTTGAGCAGCACATCGCACGACCCCCAGAGTGCCTCTAGATCAAAGACGATCGTGGCTCCGGCTTTTTCATAGTCCGCATTTGAGAAATAGGCGGCTTCTCCCGCTCCGGCTTCGATCCAGACTTCGATCCCCTGCTTGGTTAAACGACTCACGGTATCCGGGATCAGGGCAACCCGCCGCTCTCCCATTTCAATCTCTCTTGGAACTGCAATCCTCATGAATTCTTCCTTCCTCAACTTGGTTTTGTCTCTCGTCAGTTTGCTCAAGTTTCTTGAAACGCTTAATGTGAAGCACTTCAACCAATGACGTTTATTTGTAATGGGTAGTGCCGTTTGAAGTTGCCCCTGTTACAGGTGAAGGGTGGACGGCTGCCCACCCCCATTATCTTGAATCCGATTGAGTCTGATTTACTCTCGTGTAACGCAAATCGATCGTCCTTGCGAAGGGTTATTCACAAACATTGAACAAACGCTAAATCAATTAACATTGTTTGGAAGCGATCGCTTTTGGGGATCAAGGTAATTTATCAGTTCCGCGATCGAATCGTTACAAGAATTTAGATGTCTTCCAAAAATTGTGCTGTGAAA
>NZ_JACJOR010000068.1:0-4725 GCF_014695615.1 Leptolyngbya sp. FACHB-711 | reverse complement strand
GAGCTTGCCGAATCACATCTGAGATTTCTTCTGCATCTTTAACGTGGTGCAGTGCTTTTTGCGATCCGTCTGGCTCATCTACTACAAAGTAAGCCGGAACCACAATGTGATCGCCTGTGATGTCCGGTGCATCGACTGCTACCTGCTGAGCCTTTTCCTGCAAGCTCTTGGAGTCGTCGATTCGATCGCCAGGGTTAGCGGTCAGATTGTTGCCTTCCCGTCTCAGTTCTTCCCGCTGCTCTTTCAACTGCTGCGGATCGACTTCTTCAGGAACGGCGGGCTGTCTTGTTACTCGCTCCTGATTCTGATCGTTCAAAGCATTTTCGCTCATGCTTAAATTCCTCTGGACTGCGTGATTCACAAGGTAATATTAGTGAACGCGCTCGATCCTCGTCCTCCCTCAAACGATGGAAGCCCTGCCTGCGTTGAAAGATAGATCTTCATTGCTTAATTAACCGAAACCCGATGAAAAACCTGATTTTTGATTAGCAAATTGCCGCTTATTCTTTTATCAATTCTTCCATCAGTTTCTGTTGCATTTTTAGCGATCGAATTCTGAGTTCAATTCCAGTTCAATTCAACTGCAACAACCGCCCCGTCGATCGAGTTCGTAGAGCGAAGCGATACCCACCCAGACCTTGCACAGACGAAATACCAACGCCCTGCCCGCGTCGATGTCCCACCTGCCCATTTGCCTGCTCGCTAGGCGAGTCTAAAGGCTTCCTGCTAACGCTGAGGCGAAGCCCTTGACCCCTGTTTTAATTCCAGTGATCTAAGTTTGATATTAAGACTGCGGCACTTCCCGGTCTGCCATTTATCCTCACTAGCAATCTACATTTGATGTCTCATTTGATGTCTTCTTTCTCTGAATCTCATTCTGCACAATCCTGGCAGAAGCAAGGCTGTGTCCTCTGTGTTGAGGAGCAGTATGACGCTGCTTTAACGGCATTCGATCGCGCTTTAAAGCTCGAACCACGCAATTGCCACACCTGGAACTACCGCGGTAATGCGTTATCTGCAATCGATCGCAAAGCGGAAGCCCTGGTTTGCTACGACCGGGCAACGGCGATCGACCCTGACTATCATCAAGCCTGGTTTAATCGCGGGCTGCTGCTGGCAGAAATGCAGGCTTATGGGTCTGCCCTGGAGTCATACAATCGGGCCATTGCAATCTATTCCGACCCGCGTTACCTGCTTGCGAAAGAGGATATCTGGCTGAAGCAAAAGCTAACTGCGTTTTCTTGAGCTTGATCTCCCGATTCGCAGGCTGCTTCTGATGCTGCTGCCTAGGGCGACAAGGCTCTTCCAAATTAGGTTTATTGTTTATCCGCATAGCGCAGCAAAATTGTGGGGTTGTGATAGGCTATCTGCGATGAGGTGAGCGGGAGAAAGAAATCCATGACCACGCCTATAAACACGCTTAGCGTCGGTTTGCTCTTTGGCGGACGATCGGGGGAACACGAAGTCTCGATTCGGTCTGCTCAATCGATCGCCCGGGCACTGGCAACCGCTCCCAATCCAGAAAAATATACGCTGCTGCCTTTCTACATTCAGAAGGACGGCTGCTGGCAAGGCGGAGACATCGCTCAGCAGGTTCTCGATTCGGGTGTGCCGCTTGCCCTGAATGACGAGAATTTCGATCGCGCCAAACTGTGGAATTTGCCGTCTGATGCTGCAACAGTGAATGTTTGGTTTCCGGTTCTGCATGGTCCGAACGGCGAGGATGGAACGGTTCAGGGCTTGCTGAAGCTGATGCAGGTTCCCTTTGTGGGTTCTGGGGTGCTGGCTTCATCGGTGGGGATGGATAAGATCGCGATGAAAAGCGTTTTTGCTCAGGTCGGGCTGCCGCAGGTGAGATATGAGACGGTGACGCGAGCAGAGGTCTGGTCGAATCCCTGTGTGTTTCCTAAACTGTGCGATCGGTTAGAAGCAAATCTAGGCTATCCCTGCTTTGTTAAGCCTGCTAATCTTGGTTCGTCTGTTGGAATTGCCAAAGTCCGCACCCGTGCCGAGCTAGAAGCCGCGCTAGACAGTGCTGCCAGTTACGATCGCCGCATCATTGTCGAGGCAGGCGTAACAGCGCGAGAAGTAGAATGCGCGGTTTTGGGTAATGATCAGCCGAAGGCTTCTGTGCTAGGGGAAATCATCTTTAGCAGCGACTTTTACGACTACGAAACCAAGTACACACCAGGGCAGTCGAGCCACCAAATTCCGGCAAAACTGCCGCCGGACGTAACGGCACGGATTCAGGAAATGGCAATTCAGGCGTTTCAGGCGATCGACGGAGCAGGCATTGCGCGGGTCGATTTCTTTTACGTAGAGCAGACCGGAGAAATCCTGATTAACGAGATTAATACCCTGCCCGGGTTCACGGCAACCAGCATGTATCCGATGATGTGGGAGGCGAGTGGAATTGCCTATCCGCAACTTGTCGATCGACTGATCCAGTTTGCCCTCAAAGGCGATTCATAGTCTGCTGCATCTACCGCACCCCTCTGTCCCCTACCCACAAATTGGTGAAACGAATAGAATAAACGTAGCAGGATCAAACGCCTGTAACGAAGTGGGTGATCGATGTAGTTGATTTGGGATGCAGTGAGTAGGGCTGAGAGCGATGGGCAGGCAAACCGTCCGGCAGCAAACCAGAGCAAATGTTCGTCATCGGTCAGGCACATCAAATCCACGTCAGACCCGAGCAGGTCGTTCAAATTCTCCACTGTCACAGCCCCACCCTCGGCGTTCTCGCCCACCGGGGTTAACCTCTTTGCTAAAGCAATCGCACCATCCTGGCTTTCTCCTTGTTTTTGGGCTATGGGCGATTCTGCTCGTTGCGGCAACGCTGGCAGCCCGATCGCTGCTTGACCCGACAGTTGTTTCTCCTGCAACGGTTTCTTCTGCTCCTGCTGTGCCGTCTACGGCTGAAGCTCCACCCGAATCGGGAATTTCACCGTCTCCGCCTGCAGAACCAATACCAGGGAGGTCGACGAATGGAGCCATTGATTTTGAGCAGACGGGTCTACCCGGTGCAGCTTTAGACGATCGCGACTTTTATCAGCCTTCTCAAGCACCCAGTTTGCTGATCGTGCTATTGGGGGCGACCGCCCTGAGCATGGCGATAAGTGGGGTTCTAGTATCCCATGCGCTGCGTCCGCATCGACCCATTCCTAGATTAGAAAGCAAGTCAGGAAGACCGCCTGTGGTGAAGTCTGCTGCATTAAAGCAACTTGCTGCCGCCACGTCTCCTGAGGTTCAGCCAGCTCCGATCGCTCAGCCAGCCCTGGTCCAGACAATGGCTCAGACAACGGTTCAAACAACGAGTAATCCCAAAACCGCAGAAGCCACAACGCCTGCAATCGTCACCGTTTTGCCTTCAGACCAGAGTTCACCGCTGGATTGGGACGAGCCAAGTCTGGCAGATAGTCTTGACCTGCGGCAGCAGCAATCTTTACCGTCCTAAGTTGCTCTTGCCCTGCTTAGCGCAGCAGCGTATTGTCTTAGCCCCATAGCTCCAGCTGCCAATTAATTATCTATCAATAAAATTAATTATCCCCAGCGAGCTGCCTTTAAGCTGCAACAATCGCCAGGGAATTTTGCGGGATAGAAACGAACTTAGCTTGATATCAACGACCGTAAATGCCGCATTGGATAAGTTTTTCTGAGAATTCCATTCGAGCGCGATCGCTTAGCGGGTTTCTTCAGAAGGATCGTCCTGTCCGCCAGGGGAAGCATTGAAGAGGGCATCCAGCCGTTCGCGGGCATCCTCAACACTAATCGATCGCATCACCAAGTACGGCTCCTTACTGAGATTGCCTGCATCATCAAGCAGTTCAGGATGGGGTGTAACGTAGCGGCGATTTTGTCTGCCGTTGCCGTAGGATCGCTGAGAATCGATGCCCAGCATCATCATGCTGCGAATGAGATTGCCAACCGCCAGGAATGCCAGGATGGTAAAGGCAAAAATGTAAAGCAAATGAAACATAAAAGCTTGCCTCCAGACCAAATCTCTCAGAAATCAGATGCGCCTTAATCTCGAAACCGATTGTTGGGACTGACTGCCGAGCTTGACTGTCAGCACTTGCTATCGGTATGAGCAGAAAATGTCAGCCCTCTTTGCCAGGCGTTTCACTATTCTCTGCTCAATTCCACTCGTTCACACTATACACAATAGTTTTTTAAAAGTTATCTTCCTTTAGTTTCTCAGATTTTAGGAGGATTCGTCATCCATCCTGCCCTCTATCGCCGGTCTGCCTTCTGAGTCCGGTAGCGCATTCCGACCTGCCAGCACTCCGTCACCAAATGGTGCCAAGGCATCAGAATGGCAGTGTCTAAGCCCACCTGTCCCTCGGTGAGGTTAACCAGCATCTGAGCCGTTGCAACTTCTCGCTGCGCCTGCTGCACCCGGACCAGGAGGCCTGCTTGTTGTTCGGTAGTGAGAAATTCGATCGTCTCAGACTCTAATAAAGTGCGCGATCGATTGAACCAGTATTGAAAGTCTTCTAAAAGGGGCTGAAGCAGGTTTTTGAGAAACTCCGGGTCAGGAGATGATTGGGAATCGAGCATTTTCACCAGTAAATTCGTACTTTTTAGCTTAACGCATATTACGAAATGTAACAAATGTGAGGTTGATTCACCGCTTCTCTCAGAAAGTTTTGCGAGGAAGATGAAAAATGAAGGACTGCGGCTCAGCCCATCGGTCGATAAGATAGAGGCTAGAGCATCAAAAGT
>NZ_JACJOR010000067.1:0-1908 GCF_014695615.1 Leptolyngbya sp. FACHB-711 | reverse complement strand
TGCAGTCAGGGGCGATCGTCGGTTTGGGCACAGGGTCAACCGCAGCCTTTATGATTCAGTTTTTGGGCGATCGGCTCAGATCGGGCGAACTGAAGGACATCAAAGGCATTCCCACATCATTTCAGGCTTCAGTGCTGGCAAAGCAATACGGCATTCCGCTCACCACGCTGGATGAAGTCGATCGCATTGATATTGCCATTGACGGCGCAGACGAAGTTGATCCCCAGAAAAACCTGATTAAAGGCGGCGGCGCAGCCCACACCCGCGAAAAAATTGTTGACGGGCTGGCAGAACAGTTTATTGTCGTCGTTGATAGCTCTAAACTCGTCGATCGCCTGGGAGCTTTCCCGCTGCCGATCGAAGTGCTGCCAATGGCAATGACCCCCGTGATGAAGGCGATCGAGAAGCTGGGCGGTCAACCCGAAATCCGGATGGCGGTTAAAAAGGATGGTCCGGTGATTACTGATCAAGGCAACCTGATCATCGATGTCAAGTTTGGCACAATCGACAATCCGGCTGAACTGGAAAAAACACTCAATAACATTCCAGGTGTGCTGGACAACGGGCTGTTTGTGGGCGTTGCCGATATTGTGCTGGTGGGCGAACTCAAGGATGGGCAGCCCAGTGTGCGGGAGTTTTAGGCAAGGATTGGGGGATGAGGAGACAGGGAAATGAAAGGGTGAGTGAGGAGCAGGTTGGGGAAGGGAAGGGGCAGGCCTGTGAATGGGTGAAACTATCCCTCACTCCCTTGCCCCCTTTACTCAAGCCGGCTTCGAGAGATGATTATGACGGCGGGCAAACTGTTTCATCTTTAGCCCGTATTCGATCGCCTCTAGCACCCGCACCACTCCGGTAGTGTTAATCATTTCAACGGCTTTTCCGGTTCGCTGGGCTGCCTGAGTTGCCTTGTCGGTTAGTTTGTGGCTGGTATAGGCGGTCATGACCAGAACCAGATCTGCTGTGGCAATGTGGCTTTCTGCCTGCTCTGCGATCTGGGGTCCTGCCTGAGCTGTACACCAGATTAAATTCACGTCTGAGTCGCGCAAGCGGTTGCGAATTGCAGTTTCAAGGCGATCGTGTCCGCCAAAAATTACCACCTTGCCTTCCAGGGAACTGTAGGGATTGGGGCGTTTTTCAAAAGTGCGATGGCGAACGCGAAGCTGAACATCCGGGGCACGTTCGACTCTTGCCCGGTTTTCTAGAGCCTTGTTGTAGATAAAGCCGAGCGTCTGTTCATAGCTGCCTCTGAGCCGGGCAACCGGACCTTCTTCGCTGCGGTGGTTAATCTGGGCAATCAGCGCACCCACGACGTCCTCCAGTGCCCCGATCGCTTTCAAATCATGCAGATAGGCACGCACGGCGATCGACGCCTCCGTGGCGCTATAGAAATCCTCCTGTTCAGCAATCATCTCTAGCAGGTCGGCTTTGAGTCCCTGTCGCCAGCGATTTGTCTGCTCGGCGAGCCGTTCATCAAGCAATCTTTCTTCGTGGAGAATAAGCTGGCGATCGACGGTTTGAGCTGCCAGCAGCGGGGCGTTTTCGATTTTTTCTCTTAAATCTGCGGCTTTTTCCTCTAGTTTGAGCCGCGTCATGCTTTCACCAAATGCCTCTAGGGTAAGCTGAGCCAGCATTTGTTCAACCTGCGCTAGCAGCGGCTCCAGCCGTTCCTTGATTCGGGCGGTTTCCTGATCAATCTGTGCCTGACGCTGCTGCTGTAGGCGGCTTTCTTCTAGCTCTATTTGCGCCATCGACAGTAAATCCTGGACAGCATTTTCAAGTTCATCTAAATCTGAGGGGTCCATATCAAAAGAAATAATGCGATCGTTAAGAGACAGTCTGGCTTTTCCTGTAGAAAATGCTCAAGAATTGCCGACTGCATAAAGTTTCGTTAGTTTTATTATTGCCAGT
>NZ_JACJOR010000066.1:0-19792 GCF_014695615.1 Leptolyngbya sp. FACHB-711 | reverse complement strand
CCAATTCTATCCGACGATCGATTTGCGGTATTCTATGACACCAAAAATTTTCGATTGATCTCTTATCTAGAACTAGAGAACCGATCGTGCAAAGATGCGGGAACCGCTTGAGGTGAGTTGGTGCGATTCGGTCAATATTATATTCGGTGTCGCGATGAAAAAGATTTTGGTGATTGAAGATGAAGCGCAAACTCGTGAACTCTTTGTGCGCTGTCTCACGTTCGAGGGGTTTTGGGCGTTAGGCGCAGAAGGGGGTGCGATCGGGGTCAAGCTCGCTCAAATTCATGTACCTGATCTGATCGTATGCGATATTATGATGCCCGACTTGGACGGCTATGCAGTGTTGTCCCAACTACGTCAGCATCCAGCAACGGCAATGATTTCGTTCATCTTCCTTACAGCAAAGGTAACGATGGCAGATTTGCGGTGCGGGATGGAACTGGGAGCGGACGACTATCTGACCAAGCCCTGCACGATCGAGCAATTTCTGGCGGCAATCACGATTCGGCTCGAGCGGCGGGACGCACTCAAAGCTTGGTATAGCCACGCTACCCTGCCTGCCCATTTGGCAAACCAACCAACGCTGTTCCCGACCTGTCCGAAATTGCGCGAAGTCTTTCAGTTCATTGAAGCGCACTATCACTCGGCGATTAGCCTGTCGGATGTGGCGCAGGCAGCAGGCTATTCCCCGGCTTATCTGACGACGCTGGTGCAGGATCAAACTGGACGCACTGTAAAGCAGTGGATTACCGAGCGGCGCATGGTGCAGGCACGTCATCTCCTAACCGACACCGCGCAATCGATCGCGGAAATTGCTCAGGCGATCGGCTATCGAGATGCAAGCTACTTTATTCGGCAGTTCCGGCAGATTCACGGCGTTTCCCCACAAGTGTGGCGGCAGAGTACACCTGTGCCTGGGCTAGAGACGCAGGTAAGCTAATTTCTGTCTGAAAAATAGCTTTATTTCTGTTTTGAACAATACATTCAGGTGAGGTAAAGTATGCTGCCTGGCTGTTTTTTCCTGAAATTCGTTTTGTAGCTTTTTTAGCTTTTCTAAGTATTACTCTATGCATCAATTTATTATCTAAAAAAGATCTAAAAAAAATCCTATTTTTCCCAAAAAGTTTTCATGAGTCCCCTTTCATTACCTGTTTGAATATCCTTCAGGGGCTGCTCGAAATTCTTTAACTCGTATCGTTCCCGCTGCGGTGGATACTGCATTCACTTATTCTTACTCATTCACTGCCATGACAGGTTTGCAAGGAATTGACTTGACGGCAAAGGCTGAGTGTCCCTGTAGCGGTAATCATTTGTCCCAAGACCACTGGGAGTTTTGGGAAAGTATGCCTCAGACGCCAGCGGCAATGATCGATGATCGCGGTTGAAAAGTCCCGCATTCAGGCAGTGAACTGAATCACGAAAAGAATTTTGGATTCAATCAACTGTAGAAGTGGGATATCCCGATGAGAGTCCAGATGTCCATCCCCAGGAAGCACCCTTGATGCTATTTCTATTCCAAATTGTTGTCCAAATGATTGAGGAGAAGATCAATGTCTGATGTAGAAATTCCGATGATTACGCAAAAACTTCTGGCAGCAAAAGCCGAAAAGGGAATCAGTTTTGCTGAGTTAGAGCAGGTTGTCGGGCGCAATGAAGTTTGGATTGCTGCTGTGATTTATCGGCAGGCAAGCGCATCGGCAGAAGAAGCCAGCAAACTTGTAGAAGCATTGGGTTTAGGCAGCGACATTGCGACAGAACTGATGGCGTATCCCGCAAAGGGTTTGGGTCCGATCGTCCCAACCGACCCGCTGATTTATCGCTTCTACGAAATCATGCAGGTCTACGGAATGCCGATGAAAGAAATCATTCACGAGAAGTTTGGTGATGGCATTATGAGCGCGATCGACTTCACCCTGAATATTGAGAAAGAAGAAGATCCAAAGGGCGATCGAGTAAAGGTGATTATGAACGGTAAGTTTCTGCCCTATAAGAAGTGGTAAGAACACGCATGAGAATGCCAATCAAAACATCAACGAGAACGAATCAGGATAGGCGATCGGACATAGAATTTGATCCCGCAAGGAATTGGTTTCAGTTTATTATGATGGTGCTGGCGTTGATTGGTTTAGGACAGGTTTTATCTGGTACTGTTGCGATTTTGCATCGTTTGTTCTAGAAGAAAGGTTGAAAGGATAGTTGAAGATAGTTAAAAAGTAGCAAATCTTCTACATTGCTCCCGCAATACCCAGGATTGGGAGACTTTGGAACCCGCAGGGAAGCACACTTTTCCCCAGGCTTAGGGGAATATAGGGGGCGGTTCGGATTACAGGAATCATCGTGAGTGTGGAGTAAGGAGGTATTGATGCAAAACATTCAAAAATCGATCGCACAATTGCGAGATAGCTGGAAGTCGCTGCGGTTAAAATGGCTCAGTTTAGGGCTAGCGGTGTTTGCCGTCATTTTTGCTACGGCTGCCTATGCTCAGCAGGTGCAAGAAATGGATGCAAAAGCGACAATTGCGCTGCTGCGAACAACGGACGCATCTTATCCTGGCAAGGTGCATTTGCTGCCCGCAACCTTAGAAACAACCCAATGGGGATGGTTTAACAATGCTCAACCTCCCGTGATGGAAATTGATTCTGGGGATACCGTTGTGGTGGAGACGATGATGCACTCCCACAATCAGGTCGTTCCTGGTAAAACCGTAGACGAACTGAAAAAGCTGCGAACCGATTTTCCGGGACGGGGACCGCATACGGTTACAGGTCCAATCTATGTTCGTGATGCAAAGCCAGGGGATGTGCTGAAGGTAGATATCCTCAGAGTTGTGCCCCGCGCCTATGCGGCAAATTTTAACCTGCCCGGGCTGTTCGGCTTGTTTCCCGATCGCTTCCAGAATGGACAGGTGAAGTATCTGTATCTGGATATGGAGCAGAAGGTTGCGAAGTTTACGCCAGAAATCGAAATTCCGCTAGAACCCTTTCCGGGGACGATCGGGGTGGCGCGGGCAGAAGCCGGAGAATATAGCACCGTTCCCCCCGGACCCTACGCCGGAAACCTGGACATTCGCGATCTCACCGCAGGCACAACGCTCTATATTCCTGTGTTTGTCGACGGGGCACTGCTCTGGACCGGGGATTCGCATGCTGCACAGGGCAACGGCGAAATTAACCTGACCGCACTGGAAACCGCATTCAAAGAACTGGTGCTAAACGTTTCGGTGATTAAAGGACAAAGCCTGACGATGCCGCGCGGTGAAACGCCAACGGACTGGATTACGATCGGCTTAGATCAAAGTCTGGACACGGCACTGGAGATGGCAAAAACAGAAACGGTGAAATTCCTGGCGGAACAGCGCAGCATCACGTTGGAAGCGGCGGCGGAATTGATGCCCAGAGTTTCGGACTGTCGCATTTCGCAGGTTGTGAATCGAGTACGCGGCATTCACTGTCTGAATCCGAAAAATCCGCGAGCAGCTAGGCCGGTTGATTATCCGACCAGCAGCAACGCTGAATATTTTGTCACCTCCGATCGCGGTTCCGATCTGAATCAGGTCATGGCGAACGCATCCATGGCAATGATTCAGCTTTTGCAGCAGGAGAAAGGCTTATCTGAGCTGGATGCCTACGGCCTGGCAAGTGTGCAAATGGACTGCCGGATTAGCAAAATGGATGCAGAAGAGAAGGGGCTCTCCTGTGTATTGCCGAAGAGCGTTTGGGTAAAAAGCTGATTAACGCTTTGTAGATTACAGCGTTTTTCACTCCCGTAAGGTACGGGGGGTGTGGGGGCTTTCTCGCCGTACAGGGTTCTGCCCCTGCACCCCATTTTTTGTACTTCAAATAAACAAATGACACGATTCTGGTTTGGAGCCGTTTACCTGCTTATCTTCTGCCTGGGTTGGATGATGCCTGCCTGGGCAGATAGCACACCTCTGCAGGTAGTAACGACCACAACGGATTTGAAAAGTTTAGTGGAGGTCGTGGGCGGCGATCGCGTAACAGTCACAAGTATCGCCCTTCCTGCCCAAGATCCCCACAGTTTTGAGCCGCGTCCGGGTGACTTTCAGATGCTCAAAAGCGCACAGATGGTCGTGAAAGTTGGCTTAGATCATGACCTGTGGATCGATTCGCTGCTGGCAGAAACCGGAAACCGGGAAATTCAGCGGGGCGGAGTGGGCTATGTTGATGCCTCTGTCGGAATCCCTCTCCTGGAAGTGCGATCGACCAGTATTGCCCCGATCGACGGTCACAATCACGGTGCTGGAAATCCGCACTACTGGCTTGATCCAGCAAATGCTGAGGTGATTACAGGCGGCATCCTGGAAGGGCTGGAGCGCATTGATCCTAACCATGCCGCCTTGTATGAAGCCAATCGAGCGCGCTTTTTGGCTCAGTTGCAGGAGCGGCTAACGACCTGGGAACAGCAGCTTGCTCCCTTTCGCGGTCAGGCGATTGTCGCCTATCACAATAGCTGGCCCTACCTGGCACGTCGCTTCCGGTTGAATCTGCTGGACTTTATCGAAGCCAAACCTGGAATTCCGCCTAGCCCTACCCATATCGCTGCCCTGCTGCGAGAAATCAAAGATCAGCAGGTTGCCGTCATTATCCGCGAACCCTACGAGTCTGATCGCATTCCGCGCTTACTCAGCAGCAAAACCAGAGTTCCTGTTGTGATGCTGGTTTCATCGATTGGCGCAATTCCCCAAGCATACGATTATTTTTCCCTGTTCGACTACAACATCAGTGCACTGCTAGCGGCACTGGGGGGATCACATGGCTGATTGGCTGCAATTATTGACGATTCCGTTTCTGGTTGCCCTGGTTCTGACAGGCATCCATACCTATCTGGGCATTCACGTTCTCAGCCGCAACATTATTTTTGTCGATTTGGCACTGGCCCAGATCTCAGCACTGGGCGCAACGGTTGCCTTTCTGCTGGGCTACTACCCACAATCGATCGCGGCTTACGGCTACTCGCTGGCATTTACGATCGGTGGTGCGATCGTCCTCAGCTTTAGCCGAAGCTGGACTGGGCGCGTTTCACAGGAAACCTTTATTGGCGTGGTGTATGTGGTATCGGCAGCGGCAGCGTTTTTGCTGGTGGATCAGTCCCCGCAGGGCGCAGAGCATATCAAGCAAATGTTGATTGGCAGCATCCTCACCGTCACTGAGACAGACTTGCTGAAAGTTGTGCTGCTCTACAGCGCAGTCGGCTTGTTTCACTGGTTTGTTCGCAAACCGTTGTTGCTAATTTCTTTTCAGCCCGATTTGGCGAAACAGGCAGGCTTGCGGCTGTGGCTGTGGGATTTTTTGTTTTATGTTTCCTTTGGCGTGGTGGTGACGAGTTCGGTTGCCATTGCAGGGGTGCTGCTGGTGTTTTGCTTTCTGATTATTCCGGCGGCGATCGGCGCACTCTACAGCGATCGGATTTTGCCGAAACTGCTGATCGGCTGGGCGATTGGCACCTTATCTAGCAGCGTCGGATTAAGCCTGTCGTTTGTCGGCAATCTGCCCACAGGAGCCACGATTGTCTGTGTGTTTGGCGGCATCCTGGCACTGACAGCACTCCTGAGACCGTTTATTTTTAGTTCAGCGCGGCTGCAAATTCTGAAGCAGGCAGGCTCTTGGGGAATTACCAGCCTTCTCACGATCGCCCTTGCTTCTGGCATCTGGTTAACCCTGAATCCCAATGCTGATCAGCCCTTACTGGATTGGCTGGAAACTTGTTATCCAGCGTTGCGGCAGGCGTTCCTGAGTTCCGACGAACAAAATGACCTTCAGCAGGCGGGGTTAGGGTCCGATCGCTGGCAGTCTGAAATTGCCCGACTCGATCAAATCGAACGTCAGAGCCGCTGGCAGGGAGAAGGATTGAGCAATCGAGAACTGCGCCGCATCTCCTCCTATACCATGTCGTTTCACGAGATGCGAAACGGAGAGAAATTTGTGCAGCGAGAACTGCGAAATGCAGCGCGACGGCGGCAGCGGTGGGTGTTGGGAGTTCCCTTAGTGCTGCTCTCACTGGCTGGGTTTCTGGGAATGCAACGATCGCCCAGAGCTACCGTGATGTAGATCGATTCACACGGTTGCTTGCTGGTCAGAGTCGTTGAAGACCTGGTCGTGCAGCCACTCCTGCCACTAATTCAGAATTGCCATCGTGGGCAGCAATGTACTGTACATTCCTTGCAGCGCAAATTAAACTACTGCCGGATAGCGGGATATTCAATTAAAACGGGGCTTTCTGGAATAAAGCGAGCTTGGAGACTAGTTTTCTTCCCTTTCCCTCGCAGGTGGCCGATCGCAATTGGCTTCTTGAGCTGCTCTAATTCCTGCGCCTCCCAAAAGACTGCCCAGGTTGGGGGATCAGTCGCAGTCGATGGGGGGCGATAGATCGATTTGCCGGGATAGCGACCGCGACGGGAGGCAACATACCCTACATACCATCCCCGCCAGGTCACTTCTGGGTTGAGGGGCTGGTCTCCCTTGGCATCAGCAGCATGGATGAACACTTCGATCGCCTTCCCGCCCCGCAGCTTCTCGACCTCCCCAAACAGCTCAAAATCCATGCTGCCAAACGCTACTTTAGGGAGCTGATCAGGCGGCAGATCCTCAGAATCCAGTTGGGCAGCGATCGCTTCTAAACCAGATATCAGGTGCATTTCTGGAACAGAAACCAGGATTGCGAAAGCTTTAGTTTTTTGCATGAATCGAGCAGTGGTAAACCAAAAAGTCAGCTTTTCTAGCCTACTAGGGATGAGTTTCCTTTTGCCAAATTAAAGTTAAGCCAAGCGACAATCCAAAGGCGATGCGTGCTATTTATCGCAACCGAAAAGCGGAGTTTGATGACAATTGGATGCTGACAGCAGCAGGGTTATGAAACTTCTACCCGATTGCAGCATCGGAAGAAGAACTCGAAAGGTCACATTGGCTAAATGCTTTGCCTTCCTGTAACGGAAGGAGAGTCAGGACAGGGAAGGATTGGCTTCTGATAGACTGAAAGCCTTGAGCGTATTCTAGGACAGTTGATCGCATGACCCTTGCCCCCCTAAACTGGACAGAACTCGAAGCCCTTACCGACTTTCAAATTGATACGGTCAATGGTCCAACCAATGCTCAGGCGCGGCTGCGGTTGTTTGGTCATTCCGAGTCCGATGTGCGGGTGACGCTTTATCGCGACAATCATGCCTGGTGTCCCTACTGCCAGAAGGTTTGGCTGTGGCTTGAGGAAAAGCAAATTCCCTACCGCATCGAGAAAGTGACGATGTTTTGTTACGGGGAAAAGGAAAGCTGGTACAAACGCAAAGTGCCTTCCGGGATGCTGCCCGCGCTGGAGTTAGACGGACGGCTGATTACCGAAAGCGATGATATTTTACTTGCCCTGGAACGCGCTTTTGGTTCTTTAGGAAAGGGTATGGAAGACCCCCAGGTCATTCCCCTGCGCCGATTGGAGCGATTGCTGTTTCGTGCCTGGTGCGGCTGGCTCTGCTATCCATCAACGTCAGCCCGGCAGGAACAGCATAGCCGAGAGCAGTTTACCGGAATTGTGGATAAGGTTGAGTTTGCGTTGGCAAGTACGCCCGGTTCTTATTTTCTGGAAGAGTTTGGCACGGCGGATGTGATCTTCACACCCTACGTCGAACGCATGAATGCCAGCCTTTATTACTACAAAGGCTACTCGCTGCGATCGAATCCCAGCCTGAGTGCCTGGTTTGATGCGATGGAGAGCCGATCGACCTATCGCGGCACGCAAAGCGACTTTCATACCCACGTTCACGATTTGCCTCCTCAGATGGGCGGCTGCTGGGAAAACGGGGAGCCGCAAATGCTGATCAACAAGCATCGAGTAGACAACGGACCCTGGTTTGGTCTGCCGGATGTAACTTATCCAGAGCCGGGAAACGCGCGTCAGGAAGCTCTTTATCGGGTGATCAAGCATCGTGCCAATATTATTCGCGTGAACCCTGCCGACGATGCGCTCTTTGATCAGGCGTTACGCTGTGCCTTAACCCGGATGATGACGGGCGAAGATTGTGTTCCACCACTTGGATCGGATACTGCCCTGCGGTATTTGCGCGATCGAATTAATGTGCCTCGCGATATGTCCATTTATGCAGCAAAGCGGCTGAGAGAGGCACTGGAGGCAACGGCTGCTCTAGTGGGCGAGCGTCAGGGGATTGCGATTATGCTCAAGCATCGTCGAGATCAAGACCCGGCTCTTTTTGCCCGCTAGCTATCCCGGATGCTGCCCTTGGAGTGATGCGCCCGACCGCTGGATTGTTGAAATAATAGCGGCAGATCGATCGAAACCGGGAGACAGAAGATTGAAGCGATTTCAGCTAGGGCTACTGATCGGGGCGATCGCGCTTATTGTGCTGTCCTGGTGGAATATTGTTGCAGCGCGGAGTGGATTGGTCGTGCGAACCCTGGAGCAGGAAAACATTCCCTTGATTTATGTCGCTCCGGCACTGGCAAATTCAGGGGCAAATTCAGTGCCGGGTGTGCTGGTGGCGCATGGTTATGCAGGTTCCAAACAGCTCATGTTGGGCTATGCTCATGTGCTGGCTCACGCTGGCTATGCCGTGATGCTCTGGGACTTTGACGGACACGGTGCAAATCCGAATCGATTGCAGCGATACGACCTCCAGTCCAATTTGGATGTGGGGTTGAGGGCACTGCTCGAACAGCCAGAAGTCGATCGCACGCGGTTGGCAGTCCTGGGGCACTCGATGGGCAGCGGCATTGCCATGTCTGCCGGAATTCAAAATCTCGATCGATTTGCAGCCACGATCGCTGTTTCTCCCACAGGGGCAGCCGTAACGCCCCAGGCTCCCCGAAATTTGCAAATGCAGGCAGGAAGTTGGGAAGGCAGGTTTATCAGTAATGCCGAACGAATTTTGCAGACCGGTGGCGGTGAAAACAAAAACTTTGCCGCAGGAACGGCGCGAGAACTAGTCATCGTGCCCAATGTCGAGCACATCACGATTTTGTTTAGCGATCGCAGTCACGAGTCTGCGGTGCGCTGGCTGGATGCCACGTTTAACCAGACCCATTCCAGCCCTTATCGCGATCGGCGGATGGCGTGGTATGGTTTGCATTTGCTGGGCGGACTGCTGCTGATTGGGGCAGTGGCTCCCACGGTGGCAGGCTGGTTTGAACCTGATCGCATGAAAATCTCTGCGATTAAGCGATGGGGGGGACTGCTGCTGGCTCCCCTGCCGGGTGTTGCGGGACTGGTGCTGCTGAATTCCCGAATCAATCTGCAAAGTTTGGGCGGCGTGCAGGTTGGCGGGGCGATCGGACTCTGGTTTTTGATTGCCGGAAGTATCTGGCTGGCTTTGCTGGGACGAATTCCTCGGCTGAGCGGGCGACGGATCGCGATCGGTTTCGGACTATTTGTGCTGCTATGGTTTGCGTTTGGGGCCATGGCGCAGGTGGTCTGGCTGCAATGGTGGTTAATTCCAACTCGGCTTCAGGTATGGCTACCGTTTGCGCTCGCCTGTCTGCCCTGGTTTCTGGCTTCTGGGATTGCTCAGCAGGGCGCGGGAAACGGAGAGCGATTTGCCTGGTGGTTTGCCCAGAGTGCAATTCTCATCGGTGGCTTTGTACTAACGCTGAATTTCTTGCCAGAGCTAGGGTTTGTGTTTTTGCTGCTGCCGCTGTTTCCGCCGCTGATTGCCGTGCTGTCGTTTGTGGTGGCATCGCTCGATGAAGCCTGGATCTCGTCGATCGCGAGCGCGCTGTTTTTTGGCTGGGTGTTAGCAGCTGGGTTTCCGCTGTCAGGCTGAGCCAGTTTTATGGATGACTCGATTGAGATGACATCAGATACAACCTTGTTCAGACGATTGAAGTACAAAAAATGGGGGGCAGGGGCGGAACCCTGTACGGCGAGAAAGCCCCCACACCCCCCATACCTTACGGGAGTGAAGAACGCTGTAACAAGACAAAAAACTGTAATTCCTTGTGATACCTTAAAGTATTCTGCTGATATCAGCGTGTTGATTCACTGATACATCAACCTATGAAGTATTTCATCTTCTGGATACTCGGGTTTGGCACTTTCTGGGCTGGACTAAACCTGTTTGACGATGAGGTAATTCTGATTGTCTCTGTTTTTGTGGGTTCAGCTTTTATTCTGGCTGGGCTAATTGCGTCTCCCCCCGTATTGCAAATTCCGATCGAAGTTGTCTCTGTGTTCGTTCTGTTCAATGTTTGTATGCAGTGCATCCAAAGAGGCGATCAGCCTCGATAAGCATCCATTACGCTCCGATTCTCATTTGCCAGATTTTCATTTGCCAGTATTACTTCCCAATACCAGTCCCCAAAAGCGAGAAACGGCTTCTCGTGGTAAGAACCGGGGCAGCGTTGCCAGAATTGGATTGAGCGGATTCCCAGGAATCACGATCGATTCCCGTTTTTCAAATGCTTTCAGGGCATCTCGCACCACCGTTTCAATAGGTGTATCAATTTTTTCTGCTACATTAACCAGGAGCGGTGGAAATCCTGCTTCTTTGAAAAAATGGATGCCAGCAGGTCCGGGACAAACCGCTAAGACGTGTACGCCGTAACTGTGATTTTCTGCCCACAGGGCTTCGCTAAAGCTAAGAAGAAACGCTTTTGTTGCCGCATAAATTGAGAAATAGGGCATAGACTGAAACCCTGCCACCGACGACATATTGATAACACCGCCGGTTCGACGCTGCCGCATTCCGGGCAAAAATCGATGGGTGAGATCCACGATCGTCTCAATATTTAGCTGCACCATTTTTAGCTGCAGCATTCGATCGCTTTCGGCGAAATCTCCATAATCACCAATTCCAGCATTGTTGATCAGCAGATCGATCGGTCGTCCAATCTGCTGCACGGTTTGAAAAATGGTTTCTGTCGCGTTCGGTTCGGTCAAATCCTGAGCAATGATATCGACTTGAATCTGATGCTGATTTTTGAGTGAGTTGGCAAGGTCTTGCAGTTTGTCTTGCGATCGAGCCACCAGCACCAGGTGGGTCTGACGCGCTGCCAATTCTCGCGCAAAGGCTGCGCCAATTCCCGCCGAGGCTCCGGTGATCAAGGCTGTTGTCATTTGCCGACTCCATTCATGGTTCCTGAAAGATTCCATTAAAGCGAACGTGCTGGAAATAAGAATCGCACTCTAGTTCGTTTTCTTGATGAGAAACTGATTCACCGTTGATTTGAACTTCCTGCACCGTCATGCCGTGAACCTGAATCCGCCAGCGATCGTAGGGAAACGGAAACTCGCCTTCACCCTGGCGCACTAGTTCTAAACTATTTTCACTGCGGATCAGGCTGAACCGATCGCACCGGAACTCTCCGTAACCATCTCCGGCATCGGTATAAAGAACGCTGTCTGAGGAGCCTGCTGTCGGCGGATAAAGGTGCAGCGTCATTTGCTTTTTCTCCTCCATGGGCAACACCGTTCCTGCCTTCACCAAAACGGGGATTTGCTCTAGCGGGGCGGGTAACATGACGCGAGTTCCTCCCTCGATCGCCCGATCGTCCCAGAAGTGATACCAGCGTCCTTGGGGTAACGTTGCCGATCGCTCCCGTTCGCCCTCCGCGAGTGCCGGACAAATCAGCAGGTTATCGCCCAGCAAAAAGGCATCGTCGATCGCCCACAAATCGGCATCAGTTGAATCAGCCCAGAACAAAGGACGCAGCAGCGGATAGCCTTTCTGGTTCGATTCCCACGACAGCGTATAGAAATAGGGCAGTAGCTTATAGCGCAGCTTCAGAAACTGCCGCAGAATGCCCAGATAGGGTTCGCCGTAAGTCCAGGGGGCGCGATATTCAACGTTGTTGGAGCAGTGCGATCGATAAAACGTGACAAACGTAGCAAGCTGAAACCAGCGCAGATACAGCTCTGCACTCGGATTTCCCTGAAAGCCGCCAATATCAGGACCGGAATAGGGAATGCCGGACAATCCCAGGTTGAGAACCGTAGAAATTGTAATTTTCAAACAGTCCCAGGTGCATTCGATATCGCCCGTCCACGTCCAGGAATAACGCTGAAGCCCTGCCCAGCCTGCCCGTGACACAATAAACGGACGCAGATGAGGACGATAGCCGCCCAGACTTTCGTAGGCTGCCTTTGCCTGAAGATAGCCATACACGTTGTGCGCTTCGCGATGGTCACCGCCTCTGCCTTCCATATTGTGCAGCGTGGCTCTGGGCGGAAGCGATCGATCGCCCCAGGCAATAAAAGCAGCGGGTTCATTCATATCGTGCCAGAAGCCTGCCACCCCCACGTCAAGCAAATATTCATATTGACGGCTCCACCAGTGCCGCGCTTTCGGATTCGTGAAGTCAGGAAAAACGCACCAGCCGGGCCACACCGGAGCCACGACCAATTCGCCATCCTGTCGCCGACAAAACAGATTCAGCAGTTGCCCTTCTAAAAATAGGTTGCTGTCTCGGCTGTATTTCACGCCCGGATTAAGGATCGTGATAAAGCGCACGCCTTTGTCCAGCAGCGATCGCATAAATTCCTGCGTGTTAGGAAACCGCTCTGGGTCGATCGTGAATGCCCGATAGCCCACCTGCACATCGATATCCATGTGAACGGCACTCAGCGGCAAATCCAGCTCTTCAAATTTCTGGACGGTCTCCATGACAGCGGCTTCGGTGCGGTAGCCCCAGCGCGACTGGTGATAGCCCAATGCCCACTTGGGCGGAATCGGCGATCGTCCAGTGAGTTCGGTGTAGCGTTCGATGTTCTGCGCCGGAGTTCCAGCCGTTAAGTAATAGCGCAATGCACCGCCTTCAAAGGAAATCGTTGCAACATCTTCGTACTGAAAGGTGGCATCAAAGGAATTTTCGTAGAAGACGAGATAGCAGCCTTCCTGGTGCAAACTCATCTGAAGCGGAATGCAAAGATACATCGGGTCAGATCCTACGCCATACATCCCCGCCGCATCGTAGTTCCACATTCGGTAGGAAGGCGGTTCGAGCGTGGTATCCTCTTGCTGCGTTCGTTCGTCTTTCTTATTCACAGGCTTGAGCGTACGGAGATTCAGCGGAGCCGATCGCTCTCCCAGTCCATAAATATGCTCTTCTGGACGCAGCTTCACTTGATGGCTCCAGCCTTCGCCCGGATGCTTGGGCGGCATTTCTTCACGCAGCACTCGCCCCGAACTATCAGAGAAGGTAACGCTGCCATCGATCGCCACACTGACTTGCAAACGCTCACTGGTTACCGTCCAGCCTGCTTCGGTTTGTTCGCATCGGGTTGAAACTTCTGCCCAGTCGTGCTGGTGGATGGCGTAGGGAATTGGCAAGAGCCCGGGCTGCCAAGTGAGGCGAACAAAGTCGGGCGTGAGAAAAGAAACTTCTAGCTCTGCCTGTTCAAAATAAAACTGGGCACCGCGATCATTCGACTCCGCCCGAACCAGCTTTCCCGGTTGCTCAAAGGTGTCAGTGATGGGTGGGAGCGGAATCTGTTGCTCTAACCGATCGCGCGACCTGGAATAAAGGTAGGCTTTGGGCGCGTAAGTGAGATAAAACAGCGAACCAAGGAAGAACTTAAACTTAAGCGATAGCTGCTTGAAATAGGAAGGGTTCGCAAGAGACATGGGCTTATCCGGGTAGTTGAACTGAGCAACAGTCCACAAATACCCAATTTGTACAGATCTCAGTCTTTGTCTGCATCAATCTTGGGAAAGACCTGAATCTCTTAAGAATAGATAAGAAGAATAGATTAGAGCGGGGGCAGTTCGGCGATTCAGCGGAGCTTTTGAACCGCCCTTCAAGAAACCAATACAACGCCTGCCATCATTCCGCCCAGCAGCAGCAACTTCAAACGTAGGCAATGTAAAACTCTGAGATCACCTAGCAGCAGATTGAATCGATGTAGCCCCACTGAAAATATAAAGAGGTAGGCTGGAATAATGGTTTCAACTGCTGCAACCAGTGATGGAATCCCTAGCGCGATCGCCCGCTGGCTGAGCAATAGCGCAACTAAATTCATGAATTCAATCACAAAAATTCAATCACAAACAAAACAGGAATGCTATCCTGTATCCTTGCAAGTGCCTCAAAAAACGCGAAGGAATCAAAAGCGGTAATATGCCGCTGATAATAATACCAACTGTGGCAAGTAGATAACCTACAAAAAAAGAGCTATGACCAAAAATATATTCTTCTAACAATAAAGCTGCTGCTTGTACGCAGCAGGCAAAAATCATCAGATAAAATGATTTCCAGCGGGCTTCAAAATTAGCGTTGGCTAAGCACAAGCTAACGGATGCCGTAATCAAAGTCGCAATGCCCAAATAATGACGAAACTGAAAAACTTTGCCAAACAGCAGAAAACTAGCGATCGGTAAAACGATCGGGGTAATGTTCCAGTAAGCAGCAACAATGCTGGCTTCACTGTAAGAAAGAGCCTCAAAGTAGAAAACCTGGCTAATTTGAATGAGAGCACCTGTCAGCAGAGCAACCGCAACGACTTGGAGCAGCGGCATTTCCCAAACCAGATGAGAGCTAAAGAACGGCAGAAACAGAAAGAGACTCCAGGAAGCCAGAGAGCTGCTGATTATACCTATCCAGGGTTTTGCAGTTAACTTCAACAGCCAAGCTTAAGAAGCTGTGAACAAAACAGTTCCTCTGTTTCTGCGGCAGGCAGGGCAGGAAAAAACAAGTATCCCTGATGAAATTCACAGCCGAGTCGCTGTAATTTTTTAAATTGTTCTTGCGTTTCAACGCCTTCCGCAATCACGTCGATACCCAAGCCTTGCGCGAGAAGGATCACTGTTTTTGTAATTTCAAAACATCCTTCGTCGTGCATCATCTGGCGCACAAAGGAGCGATCGATCTTAAGAATGCTAATCGGCAAATGATGTAGCTGGCTAAGCGATGAATAGCCTGTACCAAAATCATCAATACTAATTTGAATTCCTTCTTTTCGCAGACTCTCTAGCTTAGAGCCAGCAACCTCCATATTATTGATAATTGTGCTTTCAGTAACTTCTAGTTTTAATAGGTTTGGATCAAACTGAGTGTCTCGCAAAATCTGCATAATCTGTTCTAGCAGATCAGGCTGAAGCAGTTGCCTAACCGATAGATTAACGCTTAAAAATAAGGAACAGCTTTCGGGATAGCGAAGTTGCCAGAGCGACATTTGACGGCAGGCTTCCAACAACACCCATTGACCAAGCTGCACAATTAAGCCAGTCTCCTCAGCTACAGGAATAAATTGATTCGGAGAAATCATTCCCCTCGTGGGATGGTGCCATCTGACTAACGCTTCAAAGCCTACAATGGTATGAGATTTTGAAGAGATAATGGGCTGGTAATAAATTTCAAACCGTCCTTTCTCGATCGCGTGTCTCAAATCTGTTTCGAGCTGCAATCGTTCTTTGCTGCGGGTGTGCATCAGGGAATCAAACACTTCATAACGAGCTTTACCTTGAGATTTAGCATGATACATGGCAATATCCGCATCTCTTAGAAAGTCTTCTGGCTTCGCTTGTTGCGTTGTACTTAAAACAATGCCGATGCTGGCACTTGTAAAAACTTCATATCCCTTTAAATTGAAGGGATGAGTCAATACTTTAGAGATTTGTTTTGCAACCCTCGCTACTTCCTCCAAGTCAACAATGTCTCGGAGCAAAATGATAAATTCATCTCCTCCCAATCTGGCTGCCACAGCACTGTCAGGCAAGCACTCCTGAATTCTGCGACTCACAGCAATCAGTAGTTCATCTCCAATCAGGTGTCCTAAACTATCGTTAACGAGCTTAAAGCTATCCAGATCAAGGAACAAAATTCCAAATAAAGATTCAGCATTGTGTTGCTGTTTAGCAATTGATTTTTCTAAGTGTTCAATAAATGCTGCTCGATTTATTAAATGGGTCAAGCCATCATGATAGGCAGAATAGTGTAATTCACTAAAAGACTCCTGTAGCTGCTGCGCCATGCTGTTAAATGCATTGGCAAGTAGCCCAACTTCTTGCAGTTTTGATTCAGGAACCTGCTGTTTCCACTTTCCCTCGGATAAGGCTTTAGCCGCACCAATCATTCTTTGAATCGGATAAATCAAGTAATGCGAGGTGGTTAAGCCCATTGCGATCGCAATCATCAGGGCAAGCAAACATAGCAAAATTGTGGTGTAAGTATTGGCTTGGATTTGCGCTGTAAAATCTGTTTCGGGAACAACAATCACAATGAACCAATCTAGACCAAAATCATCTGTGAACCGGGTAATTTTTACAAATTCTTGCTCTCCAGCAATATTCATGTTAAATAGAGTCGTAGTTTGCAGTGTTGCAAAACTACCAAATCGATTGACTAAATATTTAGCAGTATTTTGAATTAAGGGATCGCGACTCTGGGTTGCCAGCAGTCGTTCTGTTCTTTCCCCTTGCTTAACAACCAACGGTTCGTTTGCGGAGCTTGCAACCAAGAAACCATTGCGTTCAAGAATAAATGCCTTGCCGTTTTGTCCAATATTGAGATTGTGCAGGAAATTGCTCAGCGTCGTAAGGCGTAAGTCTACGCTTAAAACTCCCAAAAGCTTTCCTGCGGCGTTATAAATTGGACGACCCGCTGAGATAGATAGCGTTCCAGAGCCATCATTCCCCTGATAAACCTGGCTCCAAATTGGCTTATTGGCTTGAACAATATCGCGGTAGCCTGCTTCTAGACGATGATCCCAATTTTTAATCGTTTGAACAATACGGTTACGGTTTCCCTGTTGATCGGTCGTATAGGAATACAAATGATTGCCAGTTCGCATCTTTGAAACTTCATCAATCACTCGACCTTTCTGATTTACATAACCAGCACCAATGTATTCTCCATTTGCTGCTCCGAAAGCAACATAATCCACACCCGAAATTTGAACTTGATGCCAGAAGTAATGTCCAGTGTCTTCAAAGTTATTGAGATTGAGAAGGTTTGATTGGACAGCACTGCGATTGAGAGCAGCAATTTCGTGGGGAGTTTTGAGGTAATTACTTGCCTGCTGGATGATTCGATCGTCGATTTCAGTCATGAGCTGATTTGCCAGATCGTTGACGGCGAGCTTGCCATTACGGAACGAGAGCCACCCTGTCAGCCCTACGGCAATGGAGATTTGCAGGACAAAGGGTACGACTAAGATTAAACGAAGTGGTACACGTATCCTGGATCTCTGTCGTTTTGCAGCAGTTGCCATAATCTCTCAATGTGCAGCCTAATTGGGCTTAGAGTTCCCATGTTTACTGCTTAAGTGACATTAGATGAAGTCTATTCAAACAGATCAAAGTTGCACTGCTTACAGGAGGTTGCTTAAATGCCAGCGGTGCTGCTGTTAGATTTACCGTTGGGATAGCAGTTGGATCATTCATTCCAGAGTGAATGCTAGTTTTACACGATCGATCTAAACTAAGGCAACAGTTGCTTTGCCCAAATTTCCGGCTGGCAAATTTCGTTCAAAATCAACGAGCTGTACTGATTGTCGTGTCTTAAAAATCAGGGTTAAATGCTTCTTCGTTAAATCTTGAGCTAAACGTACTCATCTTTATTATTAATGTTTCTTGTTTTAATTCCACCAAATTTATTCTGGTTGTAAAACTGAAAGCGTATATTGGTTTTATGGCCTACTATCCATAATCTACTTTATAATATTTTTTGCAATATTAATTTCCTATCTTAATATCTATAATTAACTAGCAAATTGAAACTTGAGCTGCTGCAATTTAATTTTTTATAATTATTCAATTAACTTTTGATTGACCTGCAAAGTTTCGACCGCCTTTATGAATTAGGCTTGAATCGCATTTCTGTCAATGTAGGTCGTTAATAGGATTTACTAATAGAACTTACTAATGAAATTTGCTAATGGGGCTGGACGATATCGTTTGCCTTTGCTGAATCTACCTCGCTGTCTGTTTCTTCGAGTGAAATTGGCTCGATACACTGTAGGGTATCGTTTTGAGGACGGTTGACCTTTGTGCTGACAGGATAGCGGATAAAGGTTTTATCTTCGTCTGGATATAAAAGATGTTGCAGGCGATCGCCCTCCTGAACTTGCGGATCGAGCCATTGCTCATAGTCTTCGGGCTGGAGGATGACGGGCATCCGATGGTGGATCGATCGCAGCAGGTGATTCGCCTCTGTCGTGACGATCGTGCAGGATTCAATTTCGCCGTCTGCGCTTTCCCAATGTTCCCACAGTCCCGCAAAGGCAAAGGGCTGATGACCATCGCGGCAAAAGTAATAGGGCTGTTTTTTGCGTTCTACCTGCTGCCACTCATAAAAGCCATCCGCAGGAATCAAACAGCGACGGCGGCGAAAGGCAGCCCGAAAAGATGGTTTCTCGGTGAGCGTTTCTGCTCTAGCATTAATCAGGCGAAACCCAATGGTTGGGTCCTTTGACCAGGAGGGAATCAGTCCCCAATGAAGCAAGTCAAGCTGGGGGGATTGTCCGATCGCCCGAACTACAGGAACTGCCTGCGTCGGTGCAATGTTGTAGCGAAACGGCATTGATGGCACATCATCGTCCAGATCAAAAGCTTCGGCAAGGCGATCGGCGGCTTGAGCCAGGGTGTAGCGTCCACACATTATTTTCTGCCCCTCTTTTTCTTCCACGCCTCGATCGGGCGGATTGCGCGTCAAGTTTTCCTTTTGCTTTGAGTTCTAGCGCATATGCAATCAAAAAGGCTGTACAGCAAGGCTGAATAGTTTAGCCTAACACCCCTATCTCCCCATCCCCTCACCCCTCATCCACCCCTCCATTCTTTTCCTCTCTAGTCACGTGATCCCCACTCTGATAGACTTTTAAGCTAAGGCAGATTATGCCTTTTTGAGGCAAATTTGTGAGCCACATCAGCAGTCGGGAGGGTTTATCCGGTGGAAGCTACACTTGGTTTAGAGATCATTGAAGTTGTTGAGCAAGCAGCGATCGCCTCTGCCCGGATGATGGGAAAGGGCGATAAGCACGGAGCCGATCAGGTTGCCGTGGAAGCGATGCGCGAACGCATGAACAGAATCCACATGCGCGGTCGCATTGTGATCGGCGAGGGAGAGCGGGACGATGCGCCCATGCTCTATATCGGTGAAGAAGTGGGCATTTGCACCCGTGAAGACGCGAAAACCTACTGCAATCCAGACGAGCTGATTGAAATCGACATTGCCGTTGACCCCTGCGAAGGCACAAACCTTTGCGCTTATGGGCAGCCCGGTTCAATGGCAGTGCTGGCAATTTCGGAGAAGGGTGGACTGTTTGCAGCCCCCGACTTTTATATGAATAAGCTGGCAGCTCCGCCTGTGGCAAAAGGCAAAGTAGACATTCGCAAATCGCCCACTGAAAACCTGAAGATCCTGGCAGAATGTCTCGATCGTGCCATTGATGAACTGGTGGTCGTGGTGATGAAGCGCGATCGTCACAATGACCTGATTCGGGAAATCCGGGAAGCGGGGGCAAGAGTGCGGCTAATCAGCGACGGTGACGTCTCGGCGGCGATCTCCTGCGCTTTCTCTGGAACAAACACCCACGCGCTGATGGGCATCGGGGCAGCTCCCGAAGGCGTTATCTCGGCGGCAGCGATGCGCTGCTTGGGCGGACACTTCCAGGGACAGCTTATTTATGACCCGGCAGTGGTGAAGACCGGGCTGATCGGCGAAAGCAAAGAGTCAAACATTGCGCGTCTGTCAGAAATGGGCATCACTGACCCCGATCGGATCTACGAAGCCGAGGAACTCGCATCGGGTCAGACGGTTCTGTTTGCGGCAAGCGGCATTACCCCTGGAACCCTGATGGATGGGGTGCGATTCTTCCACGGTGGCGCAAGAACGCATAGCCT
>NZ_JACJOR010000065.1:0-4400 GCF_014695615.1 Leptolyngbya sp. FACHB-711 | reverse complement strand
TCGGCGAACTTTGCCAAAGTCTTGACATCCAGCGTTGGTGCAACCGGAATCACAAACCTGACCTCTGGACGCTCCCGCCAAACCTCCTCCGCGATCGCCAGACCAAGCGGCACGCCCTGAGCCAACTTCGCCGCCTTCGATCCCGGCAACAGCCCAATCAACGGTTTTCTCCCTCCTACTTCTCTATTCCCTTCTGCCCATTCCCCTGCCTCCGCCATTAAATCTCCCACTACGATCGCCTTCTCCCGATACTGCGGCGGCATTCGATCGATCAATTCCGGTTTCATCACCCCAAAGCGATCGATCCAGCGATGCCAGCGCGTGTCCCATTCGCCATAAATCACAGTCTGGTAGCCGAGCCACCTGCCGATGATGACGGGAAAAACTTGATCGCCGCCCAGAAACAGCACTACGCCGCGATCGTGCCAATCCCAGGAGCTCGCAGTTTTACCCCACAGCAGAAACGGAAAGAAATGCTCTGCGCCCTGGACGCGATCGATTTCCGGGTAAGACTGGGCGATTTGAACTTCTTTGCCGCTGGCGTTAGGGCAGGGTGATAAAACGAGGGAAATCCGAATCTGCTGATGATCTGAGTTCGTTTCCTCGGTCGGGCGATCGTGACCAAACTGCTGACGCAAGGCTTTGACGACAGGACGCACCCAGGTTGTGATCTCGCCCGGCCCGTTCGACAAAATCAGAATATCCACAGGAGCCATAGGAAACAGCGGAAATAAAAGATACAGCGGATAATTTGACAGAGAGCAATTATTCCGAAAGAAAAACTGCATTGCAAGTGTTTTGCTAAACGGACTGCCATTGATGTAACTAATTCTCTGGACAGTCGGTATCAAATAAACGTTCGGTACACTTCAGTGTATTCCACATCGAATTGCAACGGGGTTTGACAAATCTCGAATTTTCCACAATAGAGACAAACAGGGCAGGAAGCTATGATTTGAGCAACCGATGAGAGAAATCCAATGAATAACAAAGCCAAACTTCTAATTGCTCTGACCGCTACCGCTGCTGGTATTTTTGGTACTGCTTCTAATGCATTCGCAGGTGAAGGTGGTGCTGCGGGTGCTGCCGCCTTCCGAGTCGAGGGTGGTGCAGTAACGGGTGTTGCGGTGGCTGCCTCTGTGGGTAAGCAAGATGCGTTCGCGGGTGCGTTCAATGATATTGGTGCAAACATGAACTCAGCAATGGCTTTGGGTTCTGCGGGTGTGATCACAATGACCACATTGAACGCAACGTCTCTTGCGTCAGTTAATTCCGCTGCGGATACGCAGCTGGGCACCGCACAAGCAAACGAGCTAGACACCTATCGTGTCAACATCAACGCTGTTCCTACTGGCACAGTTGCTGACTTCGATACTCCTGCTGCTGGTGGAGTATAACCTGTCCGTAATTTTAAGTTAATCACATAACTTGTTTTTGGAGATGCACTCAGTGTGTCTCCATTTTTAATGAGCATTTTCAAGTGGCATGAAACAATATATCCGGCAGGAGAAGCCCCACTGAAATCCATTTTTTGCTGGGATATAGACAACGTTTGTAGAGGATGCTTTAGAGGTAGCAAACGTACTGCATTTGCCCCCCAGCCTCCCAATTCTGGGCGACTTCCGCTCCAGCTTCCGTTGGAATCCTTTCAAAGTCTCTAAAGTTGGGGGTCAGGAAGGGAAATGGAGGGGGCGGTTTGAGTCGCAACTGGCAGATTTGAAATATCCTAGCCTGCGGGTGGATCTACTCGATCGCGCTGCTGCTGAAACCGCTCAACTTCCTGATCCACTTTTTGCCTGAGCTGCTCTGCGGTGCGAGGATCAAAGGGATTTGGAGGTTCTCCCAGCCGCACCTGAAGCGAAAACACATTTTGATCAACGAGTAAATCATTTCCCGCCTGGTCTAAGCCGTAGTCATATTCATAGTTACTCCAGGAGAAGATCAGCGTGGGGTCATTATAATCACTGCCCAGCCGCCACTGAACTTTTGTGCCATATCGCGATCGGCTTGAATTGCGATCGATCGGGGCAAAGTAGCCCGACAAATAAACACTGTTACCAATTTGGACTCCTGCATCCAAAATTAAAGTGTCTTCGATGGAGTGCGGCAGGAGGTCGCCAAAATAATTGGTTACGCCAAAAGAAACCGGACCGATATTCGCTCTGGCTGAAATGTTGACATTACTTCCCTGGGTGTCCAGCGTGACTCCATCGATGCCGTCTTGCTGATCTAACGCCCAAACGAATCCGGTGGACAGCACAAGATTTGCGGTATTGCTGAGCCGAATCCGATAGGCGGTGTTGCCCCATAACCTGCTGTAGTAGTCCCGGTCAGGGTTGAGATAGCCGATCGCACCCGCGTTGAATGTCCACCCGCTTAGCGAGACATAGGTATAATCTAGTCCTAGATAAGCTTTGATCTCATCCGAAGCAATAATGCCAGCATAGTATCTAAAAATATCGTTGCTGCTCGTAATATTTCCCGTGAAACTAATGTGAGGATAAAATCTTGTTCGTTCAGTTTGCGTTGTAGAGGTAACAAAATCTACATCTCGTCTTGTAAACGTGAGATAGATTTGAGTATAAAAATCTTCCAGCTCATTGGTAGAAAAAAGCTGTTCGTTCACTAATGAATTGAATTCAACATTGCTGTCAACGCCTCCTTCCCCGCTCGCTCGTGTAGTGATGCGAGTCGGACCTGTCGGTACATATCGAATTTCTCTAGACAGGCTGCGTTCGGTCACAGGAGACAGACCAATCCAAATACTGTTGAAGTGAGCATTGGGCAAATCTTCCAGGCTTGTGAACGTAACCGGGGTTGCCGCTCGTCCAATGCCAGCGTGATAGATGGTAAAGCTTCCTTCGGGGAGCCGAGTATTATTCGCTGCTAGAAATAAGTTGCGGTTAATGTTGGTGTTCGCAGGATTTTCTGATCCTTCAATTTGCGGATCGGCATCCGGCAAAAATTCTGCGACTGCTTGAACGGCTGAATTCAGCAAAAGATTGTCGAGATCGGCGATTATCACGTTTCCGCGAATGGTGCGACCCAAAACCGCTTCCCGATCGTTTGCTCTAATAACCTGCCGAACTCTGGAGAAAACTCCTGCGGGTCTTTCTTCAAAACGTTCCTCGCGATCGATCGAAGCTTCTGTTGATTGAGTATTTCCAGCGAATGCCCCAGTATTGGGAAATATCAAATCCAGCCCAACTTCCTGCCCATTCGCCCCCAACTGAAACCCAGGTCGCGCCATCGCGGCTAAAGACTCAGGGGTAACAACATCACCGAAGTCTGCGGTTTGTTCAATCCGAGTCGGAACGAAGAAATCTGGATCGATACTCTCTGGATCAGTCACCAAACCGGGCGTGTAGGTGCATTGATCGTCTGGCTCACCCTGATCCGGCAGCAGGCAACTCGCCGTCAAGCTCATTTGAATCCGCAGTCCGGTCATGGTTTGCGGCTCACGTCGGCTTACCGTTACTTCCCGCTCAATTCGGACAGTCCGAGCCTGTAAGTATTCCCCAGTTTGTAGGGAGGTGAAAATATTGTCTCTGCTTAAGCTTTGTTCAACCTCGCTGTCGAGCCGCAGAATGCCGTCAAAGCCAAAATTTTCGCTGCGACCATCGCCAAACTCAAACCGAGAAACGGCTTCCCACTCAGTCAGGTGACTGATTACCGTACCATTTAGCGGCATAGTTGTAATGAAGGCAGGAACCCGCTCATCCGGCGCAATTTGAGGCGGCATGATGTAGTCCGGGTCAGCTGAGGGACTTGCAGCAGGAGTTTGAACAGGCGCAGGCGGTTGGGCAGCAGGTGGTTGAGTGGTGGGACTTTGAGCAGTGCGAGATTGAGCAGTACTAGATCGGGCAGGAGCAGATTGGACAGGAGCAGTTGGGCTAGCAGGGGAATTGGCTCTTAGGTGTGCTGCCTGAGTTGAGGCGGAGGATGCAAGGGCAGCAGAGGTTAGAGCGGGAGATGCTGGAGAAGGGACGGGAGCAGACCGCGCTTGAGGCGTAGAAGGTTTCGGTTCAGCCACATTCGCTACAGGAGTGACACTCGCTTGAGTAGACTGCCTGCTATTGTTTGCTCTGCTATTATTTACCCCGCTATTGTTTACTCTGCTATTACTTACTCTGCTATTGGCTGCCCTGATATCGTCTACATCTGCTAAAGTTTGACCGGGATTGGTAATTCCCCGCCGTCCTGCGATCGGTGTTGTCGATGCCGATGCAATACGTGGCTTTATGTTCGATAATTCTGGTACTGCCCTTGTGCTATAGATTTGATCGGGTCGCGACAGGGTTTCAGCAGCAGCCCCAACTTCTGCGGAGTCGATCGGTGTAACAACAGGTGAAGGGCGATCGACAATCTGGCGATTTAGATTTTCTGAATTGTTCCCCAAA
>NZ_JACJOR010000064.1:0-8883 GCF_014695615.1 Leptolyngbya sp. FACHB-711 | reverse complement strand
GACTTTATGATTCAGGGGGGCTGTCCGAAAGGGGATGGTCGTGGTGGTCCTGGCTATCAAATCAAGTGTGAAATCAACCCCAATAAGCATCTTGCAGGCAGCCTATCGATGGCTCATGCCGGACGTGACACCGGGGGCAGCCAGTTCTTTATCTGCCATTCGCCGCAGCCGCACCTGGACGGAGTGCATACGGTTTTTGGCAAAACGGAGAATATGGATGTGGTCAATGCCATTCGGCAGGGCGACAAGATTCGTTCGGTCAAGATCGAGCCGTAACGATCGAAGCGTTGAATAAAGCTGGGACTAAACGGGGACGATCGCCTTCTATCAGGAAAACAAGCCTCGATCAATCAAGGCCGATAGAAGACGATCGCCCCACTGCATCTATGGGATTGATGCATCCTGGCTAGCAGGTCAACCATCAGGGACAGGTAGCTTTGGGAACAGAGCGAAATCGAAGTGCGTTTTAGGGCTACGCGTCGGATTGCGCTTTTTTCCTGAGGCCAGGTCGAGCAAAGGCAGAGCAAAGGGAAGTTGAGCATGGCAGATTGGCATGAGATTGAGGGTGGCGTGACTGCACCAAAGGGCTTCCGGGCAGCAGGAATTGTCGCTGGGCTAAAGCCTTCAGGCGCACCGGATTTGGCATTGATTTTGTCTGAGGTGGACGCGATCGCCGCGGGTGTGTTCACCACCAGTCAAGTCCGTGCTGCTCCGGTTGATTTCTGCCGTCAACAGCTTCAGACGAAACCTGTGGCGCGGGCGATTCTGTGTAATGCCGGTCAGGCAAACGCGGCAACGGGAACTCAGGGCTGGCTTGATGCTCAGGAAAGTGCAATGCTGCTAGCTCAGTCGCTGAATATTGCGTCCGATCTGGTGCTGGTGGCTTCAACGGGCGTGATCGGTCAGCGAATTAAGATGGATGCACTGCGGGCAGGCATTCCCAAACTAGTCGAGGCGGCTAGCGAAACGGGGTCTGATGCCGCAGCACGGGCGATCGTCACAACGGATCTGGTGACAAAATCGATCGCCTTAGAAACCACTTTGGAGCACCGTCCGGTCAGAATTGGCGGCATCTGTAAAGGGTCGGGCATGATTCACCCCAATATGGCAACACTGCTGGCGTTTGTCACCTGCGATGCAGCAATCTCCCCCCATCTCTGGCAGCAGATGGTCAGCCGTGCTGCTGACAAAAGCTTTAACCAGATCACGGTAGACGGCGACACCAGTACGAATGATTGCCTCATTGCCCTGGCAAATGGTGCATCCCGCACACCTGCCATTACCGAGCCGGGAGCCGATGCAGACAAACTAGAAGCTGCTTTGACTGAAGTTTGCATTCGCCTGGCAAAGTCGATCGCTCGCGATGGTGAGGGCGCGACCTGCCTGCTTGAAGTGCGCGTCTCCGGAGCGACTGATGATGAGTCTGCTCGCCTGATTGCACGAACGATCGCCGGGTCTTCCCTGTTCAAGTCAGCAGTCTTTGGGCGCGATCCGAACTGGGGGAGAATTGCGGCGGCAGCAGGACGGGCAGGTGTTCCTTTTGAGCAGGGTGATTTGCGGGTGCAGTTAGGCAACTTTTTGCTGATGGATCAGGGTCAGCCTTTGCCGTTCGATCGTCCTGCTGCCAGTGCTTATATGAAGCAGGCGGCTCAGGGAGAATATTTGAAAGGCGATACCGTGTTAGTCTCGGTCAGTGTCGGAGAGGGTCAGGGGTCGGGCGTTGCTTGGGGCTGTGACTTGAGCTATGACTATGTGAAGATTAATGCGGAGTACACGACTTAGGGGAGTAGGAAAGTAGGGGCGTCTTGAAGCGATCGAGTTTCCAAACCTGGATAACTTCGCTTCAGGCGTTGCTGCTTTGTTAAGGTGAGATGAATTGAGCGATTGCCTGATGTGAAGTAAGTTCTCCGCCCGGTTCAACCCTCTTGTCCGGCAAATTCTCGATCGTTCATGATGGACCAGGATCGAATCGACGGAGGTTATCGTGTGAAAAACGGTTTAATTGCGCTGCTTGTGATTGCAGGGGGATTCTTCGTCACCAATCCTGAGAAGCCCACCTATGTAGACTATGCCTCTGTCCGATTTGCTGAGACAGCCACCGAAGCCATCTGCCGATCGCCTCAACTTCCTGGCTGGGCACGATCAATCACAAGCTCCATGCAAGAAGTTTGTCGAGGGACAGTAGAAACGGGGACTAATTTCGGCAAGGAACCGCTCCAGAACTTTATTAACGGCATTACCGAACACCAAAATTTCCTTCTATTTAGCACCTACACCACAAAGTTTCCGGGACGAACGGTTAAAACGGTCGGCGTTCTAGGCAACTTCTTCCCGCTTCAATAGGAATTCAATCAAACTTTCACCACTCATCGGCTCACTAGGCCACTGCAACCTGCGCCGCCAAACAGTCCTGCTGAATTTGCGCCTTCAAGTCTTCAAGCGAGGCGAATTTTTGCTCAGGACGGAGGAATCGATCGAGGGCAACGGTCAACGTCTTGCCGTATAAATCCCCTGACCAGCTGAGTATATGCACCTCGATCGTCTGCTGCTGCCCCGACACGGTAGGACGATGACCAATATTCATCACGCCGCGAATTGGCTGAACAGTCACTCCAGAAACCCAGACGCTGTAAACGCCCCGACAGGGAATAAATTTGTCATCTGGAACCTGCAAGTTTGCAGTCGGAAAGCCGATCGTCCGTCCAAGCTGCTGTCCCTGCACGACCTGCCCCATCAACTTATAGGGTCTGCCAAGCAATCGATTCGCTTTTTGTGGATCTCCTGCCGTGAGGGCTTCCCGAATCGCAGAACTGCTAATCCGTTCGTCATCGTTGCAATAAAGCGGCACGATCTCAACCGGAATCCCAAACTGGGCGGCAATGCTCTGAAGATCGATCGCCGTTCCGGCACGTTTAGAACCAAAACAGAAATTCTGTCCGACACTAACCTGCTGTGCTTGCAGCGACTCAACCAGAATTATTCTGACAAAAGCGTCTGGGGTTAAACTGGATAACGCCTCATTAAACGGCAGTAAAACAAGCTGCTTCACCCCAAGCGACCGCAAAGCCTGAGTTTTTTCTTCTAGGGGAGTGAGGAGAGGGCGAGATGTACCGGTAAAAAACTGGCGCGGATGCGGGTGAAACGTGACAACCGTAGGGAGCGGTTTGGGTTGCTCTACGGATGCGGACTGTTCTTCCAAGAGGAACCGATAGGAATCTGACGAATCACTACCTCGATCAACGCCATCAGAAATTGTGTGCCCTAGAACTGGCTCAATCACCTTCTGATGCCCCCGGTGAATGCCGTCAAAGTTTCCTAAAGCAACACGAGTTGGAGTTTTAGCGGTTGTTAAAGAAGAAGTAATCCACACGCTTTACATTTTGACACAATCTGGCAATCACAGAAAACTAAACGTCGATCGCGTTAGCGTTACGACAACAAATGAATCAGAAAACCAAACGTCGATCGGCTCAAGCGGATACTTCTGCTTCTGAATATTGATCAGCAAAGGAGTGATAGGCAGGGGCAGTGAGCTGATTTACCAGATCGATCGTCAACCCTTCCCAGGCAACAATGCTGTTGGGGAACTGTCGGGCGGTGTCTTCGCGCACTTGATCCATAAAATTATCATCGTGCAGCGGATCGTGATGGAAAATCACTAGTTTTTTGACGGAGGCTGCTTTAGCGATTTTGACCGCTTCTTGCCAGGTGGAGTGTCCCCAACCTACTTTGCCCGACCGCGGATGGTGGTATTCCTCATCGGTGTAAGTTGCATCATAAATCAGCAAATCTGCTTCGCGTGCCAGGTGCAGCACGTGTTCATCCATTCGATCGGGAAAATGCTCAGTGTCAGTAATGTAAGCAACGGCGTAGTTTTGCCAGTTCACTCGATAGCCAATCGCTTCTCCGGGATGGTTGAGCAGGGCAGTTTCAACCATAATATTCTCTAACGCAACTGAATCGCCCACTTCCAGATCGTGAAACTTGAGATCAGCCCCCATCACCTGAAGCGGTACAGGAAAGTTGGGATGGAGCATTTGATCGGTGAGTCGCTGTTCGATGGTGGAGCCGTTAGGCGCGATCGCTCCATAGATGTGAAAGCGGTTGCCCTTGACAAAAGCAGGCACAAAAAAGGGAAAGCCCTGAATGTGATCCCAATGGGAATGAGTGAAAAACAGATGGGCAGCGATCGGCATTTCTGGCAACAGGGCTTGTCCTAATACCCGAAGACCCGTTCCGCCATCGAAGATTAGCAAATTATCGCCCACTCGCATCTCGACGCAGGAAGTATTGCCACCATAGCGAACGGTTCCAGACCCTGGACAAGCAATGCTTCCTCTCACACCCCAGAAGCGGACTGTAAATCGATGTGAACTGTTAGTCATGCGTTTTTGTGCCAGATTTCACGAGCCTCAGTAAGTTCATCCCTGCCGAATCGATTGACAATCACGGTGAGGGTCGACCGCCACTTCTCATCCCAACTACTTCATCCTAGCCGTCAATTAGGCGAACCCGGTATATCGTGCTGTTCAGTGTCATCAACAGGATTCGTTTTTGCTGGTACAGCACCCTTACTTTAGTCTGCCCATCACTTCAGTCTGTCCATCAGCGTTAGTCTGCCCAGAACGAGGTCGTAAAACGCCGATCAAAACACTTGACTACTGAGAAATTCTTGGGCAAAATCTGCACTTTGCTCTAGTCTAGTCTGTGATCCCTTTCATTTTGCAATCTTTTATAGATTTTTTAGACTGCTCCGGTTCGGTAAATCGCCTTCAGGGCAACGAAAAATGTGAGGGTTAAGCGTTATGACGGAGGGAAGTTGAGATGCCAATCGCGCAGGTTGACTAATCCTGAAGCACAGGTCAAGTTGTATTGCAGGGGCGTCACGGTGATGCAGTTGTGCCGAATTGCCTCCACGTCCGTTAAGGTTTGATGATACCAATCTAAGTTAGAGCCGAATGCCTCTAGCTTTGCCAGCTCGATCGCCGCTAGCTCCGTTTCATCAACATCTTCCAGCAGCTCACCCGCAAGCCAGTAATAGGTTTTGCCGCGTGGGTCTACCCGCTTCTCAAACTGATCCACATAGCGACGCACTCCCTGACGAGTCACGGCAACGCCCGCAATTTTCTCAGCCGGAACCGCAGGTACGTTGACATTCAGCAACATCAGGTGGGGCAACGGCTGTTTTTCCAGCAGACTGACCAGGGTTTGAGCAAAGTCGGCGGCGGGCTGAAAGTCTTTTACGGTAAAGCTCGTGAGGCTAAACGCAACGCTGGGAATTCCCTCGATTACACCTTCCATCGCGGCAGAAACGGTTCCAGAATACAGCACGTCTGTGCCTAGATTAGACCCGTGATTAATGCCAGACAGTACCATTTCAGGTGGATTATCCAGCAGTGCTCCTAGTGCCAGCTTTACGCAGTCCGAAGGCGTGCCAGAGCAAGCCCAGGCAGCGATCGAAGGATGAAACCCACTTTCGACTCGTTCTGCTCGAATGGGTTGGTGGAGGGTAAGCCCGTGTCCGGTTGCCGATCGCTCTCGATCGGGCGAAACAACGGTTATTTCATGTCCGGCCGCTGCCAGGGTGTTTGCCAGCGTGCGAATTCCCAGCGAGAAAACACCGTCGTCGTTGCTAATTAAAAGCTTCATGCCAGTCTCAGTCAGACAGCATTCAGTGCTGCGGTTAACTCCAGATCTAGTTTAGAGAGTTGAGCGATCGAGTGAACAGAGCTGGAATTATTTCTGACCGGAACTCTGTTCCTACCGCTAGCTGCCGCGAGTCGGTCCCAAATATTTCTCCAGGTAGGGCGAGAAGACTTCGTAGATTAAAGTTATGGGTCGCCCGTGATGCCAGAACAGGTAGTACCGCCCCCAAAACGGACCCGCCTGACCAAATGCCTGTTCTAAGGGAGCAGAAGAGCCGTATTCAATTCCCTGAATATCGCGATAAAGCTCAGTTCGCAGCTTTGCCAGGTTTGCCCAGACCGGGAGCGATCGATTTTGCAGATATTCGTCTACGTGGCTGGCTTCCCACCAAGATGCAGCATAGGCAAGCCGCTGCCCGGAAGCAGTTCGCAGCCAAACCTGTCGTCGCAGCCAGGGCGCGGGAACTGCCTGAATCACATCGGGTGCGCCGTCCAAATCACTGTTGACAAGCGACATATCGATCACATCGACTTCAGTAGGTTCACCTGTCAGAAGCTGAAGATAGCGGGTAGGCGAACCGTCTCCCAGCAGAATCACCTGCCAGGCGGGGGCAAGCTGAGGGTGGGGCAGTCCTCGCTGTACGATCGCCTCATTTCCCTGCCAAAGCGGGTTGAGGGAATACCATTCAGTAGGGGCGGCAATGCCCTGGGTGGGTCGGATGGCTGGAGTCAATTGCTTTACAAAACTTCAATTTCTCCCTCGATCATAGTACGAATCTGGGAAACCCGCACAGGTGGAACTGCCTCCAACCGCTTATAGCTGCAAGTTCGCGATGAAATCGGGCACCTGCAAAATACGAAAGTAAACGAGGAGCGCAATAACAACGGTGTTAAGCGTAGAACCGCCAACCCCAATGAGTAAGTCCCGTTTGATATTTCTTTTCTCTTCTGTCAGGAACACCTCCATCGCGCCAAACTGCATCATGAGAATGCCGAGGACGTTGGAAAGCCAATAACCAACGATCGTTCCCGCTAAGAACCAGCCTGAGTGGATCCAGGCGATCACGTAGCCAAATGCAAGCGCAATTGGCAGATTAAAGAATACATCGTTCCACCAGGAGAGCGGGGAAAGCATATAGCCAATCCCTACTATTGCGCCACCTCGCAGTTTCTTGAGCAGATTCAGCATTGATTGCTATTAATTGATGAAATTGAGGAGGTCTGTTTTGAGCCAACCACTGCGTCATCGTCCTAACTGCTCAACCTAGCCACTCAGCAATGCCTCAACAAACTCATAGCTGGAGAAAGGACGCAAATCTTCGATGCCTTCACCTGCACCGATAAAGCGAATGGGTAAACCAAGCTGCTGCACGATCGCCAGTGCAATGCCGCCTCGTGCTGTGCCGTCGAGCTTTGTGAGCACTACACCGCTGAGCTTTGCGGCTTCTGAAAAGACTTCTGCCTGACGCAGCCCATTTTGTCCTAGCGTGGCATCCAGAACGAGCAGCGATTCGATGTGAGCATCAGGAGCTTTTTTGTCGATAATGCGGCGAATTTTGCTTAGTTCATCCATCAGGTTCTTTTTGTTTTGCAGTCTGCCTGCGGTATCGACTAGCAGCAATTCTGTGTTACGCGACTGCGCGGCGGTAATCGCATCAAAAACAACGGCAGCGGGGTCAGTGTTTTTGCCCGGATTTGCCACCACTTCCACCTTGCTTCGATCGCCCCAGGCTTTAACTTGCTGCACGGCGGCGGCTCGGAAGGTATCAGCAGCGGCAATGAGGCAGCGATAGCCAGACTTTGTGCCCAGGTGCGCTAGTTTTCCAATCGTTGTCGTTTTACCTGCGCCGTTCACGCCCGTCATGAGCCAGATATTCAGCTTGTCTTTTTCGGGTGAGAAATTGACGTTATGGGACTGCTGAAGAGGGCGATCGAGCATTTCCCGCAGGATTTGCTTTAGATAGGCGATCGCCTCATTAGGGGGCAATGCCTCTTCCCGCAGTTTGGCTTGCAGGGCTTCAACAATATAGTCGGTTGCCTCAATGCCCACATCTGCTTGCAGCAGCAGCGATTCGATTTCAGTAACAGCATCCTGATTCAGCGGACCCTGACCGACGATCGAGCGAAGCTGATTGACCAAGCTACGTCTAGTTTTGTCGAGTCCCTGCCGCAATCGCTTCAGCCAGGTAATCTCTTCCAGGGAAACATCTTCTGCCCGTCGCCCTTGAGCTGCCAGCACTTCCGCCGACCAGAGGAATCCTTCATCCAGCACAAACCCCGGATCAATTACAGGTTCAGTAGACGCGGGTACTGCACTGGGAACTGCCTCAAGCTGAGCCTCTGCCTCTTCCTGCTCGATCGCCTCCTGGCGCAATCTTTCTAATCGGGCAAGGCGATCGGCTTCTGCCTGTGCCCAAAAAGCGGTGGCAGGGGACGGGGCGACCGCTTCAGGAGTCAAGGGGGATGAAGTTTCAGAGCCAATCGTTGGAGTAGTTTCGGTGATTCCCTCTTCGGAGAACTGCAAAGCGATTACCCCTTCGGGGAACTGCGAAGCAATCGGCTCACCAGGAGCCTCTGCTGTTAAAGCCTCGTCTGTAGAAGTTTCCGAAGCCAAAACCTGAGCAGACTCGATTTTTGGTGTTGCGTCTATCCCTTCTGCTACAGTTCCTGCTGCTACAGGAGAGGCCTCGGCAGGAGCAGCTTCTGTTGATTCCAGAGTCTGTGTAGTCGGAGTTTGATGATCAGACGTTTGCGCGTCAGAGGCCTGGTCTGGTGTTTCCTCCTGTTGCCGCTTGCGAATATTCTCGTAGGCTGACTTTGCCCAGGTCAAATAGTCTTGAGCCACTTCTGGCTGGGTTGCACTTTCTGCCGCTGGTTCAGCAGAAACAGAAGGTTCAGCCGAGGGCTGCGCGACCTGCGCTGTTTCCGTTTCGGTGGTTGATTCTTCGCTGTGCTGGCGGTTAAACCAATTAAAAGGAGCCATATTCGGTGAACCTGCTACCCAAAGGATTGAAAGGGACAAAGACAGTTCTTTAATTATTGCTCGAAGTCACGCTGCTCATGTTTGCGGCTTGACTGATCCCGTCTTTGCCTGAAGGATACTTGAAAAGTGATTGTGTAACCCAAACCGCCCCCTCGCTTCCCAATTTTGCGGGGAACCGAGTTCTCCTTACTAGTGCTCAAAGTCCCTAAAGTTGGGAGCCAGAAAGGGAAACAGAGGGGGCAACATACCACTTCT
>NZ_JACJOR010000063.1:0-4577 GCF_014695615.1 Leptolyngbya sp. FACHB-711 | reverse complement strand
CACAATTTCAAGCAATAGGCAACCGTCCGCCTGTTGTTTCCAATAGAACAAGCTTATTCCAACGCTTCATCCTGCTTGACTTCCTTCGATCGTCCAAAGTTCCGGATTGAGAGAAGCTGCTGATTTTCGCTAAAGTTAAAGTTTATTCTGCAAGCCCAGGTTGAAGCGATTGCCCCACCCCAAGATTTGAAGCGTCGTGCTTGTGTCTCGAACTTGTTTTCAGAACTGCCCTACGCCCCTCTATTTTGGGGAATTCGTCTGAGAAATTCGTCTGGGAAATTCGCTGTCATCCTGAATCGCGCAGTTCAACAATTTCTTACTTCCTTTCCGCCTTCAGCCCCGATTCTCCAGGTTTTCGCTACGATCGTTTATCACGTTGATCCTCTTTTTGCTTGAAAAATCTTATGAAGCGTTTGAATAAGCCCTCTAAATTCAATCGATCGAATTTATTAAAACGGCTCGGAGGTGGCGGTGCGGCGGCTCTGATGCTGTCGATAACGGCTTGTGGCTCTGTGCCGCAAAATACTAGCCAGTCTCCTGAAGCGGGTTCCAGCCCGAGCGCAGCAACTACTGCCGGAGCCAGCGTAGAAGGGCAACTCAAGATTGGAACGCTGCTGCCCATCACAGGTGATTTGGCGCAGTATGGCACAACCATGCAGGACAGCGTAAATTTGCTGGGCGAGACGGTAAACGCATGTGGTGGCGTGTTGGGTAAGCCTGTGCAGATTGTTTCTGAAGATGACCAGACTGATCCCGCAGCAGGGGCGGCAGGCATGACCAAGCTGGCAGAAGTCGATAAGGTGGCAGGTGTAGTCGGCGCGGCAGGCAGCGCGGTTTCGAGTGCGGCAGTCGATATTGCTGTGCGAAACCAGGTGGTGCAAATTTCGCCTTCCAGCACCAGCCCCACTTTTACCGATCGTGCCAAGAAAGGTGAATTCAACGGCTTTTGGTTCCGTACCGCGCCGCCCGATACCTTTCAGGGAGATGCTCTGGCGCAATTGGCACAGCAGCAGGGCGCAAAGGAAGTTGCAGTCCTGGCGATTAACAACGATTACGGCAACGGTCTGATCGATTCCTTTATTCCTGCATTCAAAGAGCTAGGCGGCACGGTAACGAACGAATCCAGTCCAACGAAGTACGCTCCCGACGCGACTACGTTTGACTCAGAACTGCGGGCAGCGTTCAACGGCAATCCGGATGCGATCGTCATGGTTGCCTATCCTGAAACGGGCAGCATCATTCTAAAGCAAGCCCAAGAGCAAGGACTGCTCGACGGTAACACCAAAATCCTGATGTCGGACGGCATGAAGACCGATAAACTTGCTGAACTGTCCGGCAAAACGGCAGATGACAAGTTCATTGTATCGGGCGGATTGGGAACTGCTCCCAGCGCAGGTGGTCCGGCGATCGATCAGTTCAGCGACGCATATCAAAATAAATTTAACCGTGCGCCGAACGTTTACGATCCCAACTCCTGGGACGCTGCTGCTGTGATCGCGCTGGCAGCCGAAGCCGCAAAAGCGACGACGGGAGCTGCCATTAAAGATCAAATTCGTGCAGTGACGAGCGGCGACGGTGAAAAAGTCACGGATGTCTGTCAGGGACTCGCGCTGCTGCGGGAAGGCAAACCGATCAATTACGAAGGAGCCAGCGGCACGGTTGACTTTAACCCCGAAGGTGATGTAGTCGGCAGCTACGATGTCTGGACGATCGCCGATGACGGCAAGCTTCAGGTGCAGTCCAAGATTGAAGTGGCCGGCAGCGACTCGTAGCCGATCGCCTCACGGCTTTTAATCGGAATCGGAGCGAGGCGCAAATTCTCCGCCTGGCTCAGCTCAATATCCTGATACTGTCTGATTCTGATACTGTCTGATTCTGATACTGTCTGATTCTGATGTTGTTAAAAACTTCCCCTTATTCTCTTGTTCCAGGGAATGAGGGGGTTTTTGCAGGGGCGCTGCCTGGATTCCCAAAGATCGCCACACAACCGGACTGATTCCCGACAGGAGCATCTGGGAGAACCTGATTTTGGAACCCCATCAGGAGGCGAGTTTTTCCCAGAATGGGCTGCAGCGGAAGGCTACCCAAGCAGTATGGGATCGATCTGATCAAATCCTTTGATATGCCCTGTCCTTGGCCGGATGCAACAGTGCGGCTGCTGTCGGGCAGCAATATGCCAAAGCGGGTGCTGACGCGTGAGCCTAAGCGATTCTTGCTAGCCAGCCCCTATGCGGCTTAGCTTGGGCGCACTGAATATAAAAACTAAAAAATATGAAAACTAAAAAAGCTGTAGGGACGATCCGCAAACCGCCCTTACAGCCCCTGGAAATTCTTCTACAACAGTATTAGTTTTTGTACTGTTGTCTTTTGTTGTTTTTGTACTGTTTTTGTACGGTGCGTCGATCGCCTTGCCGCTACGCCTTGTTAGAAGCAGGCTCCTCCAGGTTAAACAGCGATCGCAGCGTTTGCATTGCCCGTCGTCGGGCGTCGATGTCCTGCTGTGCCCGGAGCTGCACCATCGGGTCGTGCAGAATCTTGTTGACGATGCCGCGCGTCAATGCCTCGATTACTTCTTGATGCTTTTCGGCAAACTCAGAGCCTAAGCGAGACAGGGCTTTTTCGAGTTCCTGAGCGCGGATGGCTTCAACTTTATCGCGCAGCTCGCTGATCGTTGCCACCGTTTCGAGCGATCGCCACCACAGGTCAAACGCAGCCACTTCTTCATCAAGAATGTTCTCGGCTTCCAGTGCCATCTGGCGGCGGCTTTCCTGGTTCTGAGCAACCACGGCTTTCAGGTCATCCACGTTAAACACCTGCACATGTGCCAGATCGTTGACATCAGCATCAACGTTGCGCGGCACCGAAATATCGAAGAGCTTCAGGCCACGGAGAGGATCAAGGGTGGCTTCCAGCTTGGCGCGATCGATCAGCGGTTCGGTGGCTGCAGTCGCCGTGAAAACCAGATCAGAGTTCGCAAGCACCTGCATCATTTCATCCAGCAAATGCAGGCGAATACTAGCTTCTTTGAACTGCTGCGCCAGTTCTTTAGCAGAGTCGAGCGATCGGTTAACGATCGAAATCTGGGTTGCGCCCTTTGAGAGCAAATGCTGCACCACTAGACGCGACATCTTTCCGGCTCCCAAAACGGCAACGCGACAGGTGGGGAGGTGCTGCACTTTGATTTGTGCCAGCTCCACCGCCGCGGAACTAATCGAAACAGCTCCGGTGCCAATGCTGGTTTCCGTCCGCACTCGCTTTCCAGCCGTAATTGCTTGATTAAACAAACGGTTGAGAATCCGCCCGATTCCGTTATACTGCTGCCCGGTTTTTTGCGTATGCTTAACCTGAGCTAAGATTTGCCCCTCGCCCAGCACTAGGCTGTCTAGCCCCGCCGACACTCGCATCAGGTGCATTACCGCATCGTCGTGCAGCAGGATAAACAGATAGGGACGCAACTGCGACACCGGGATTTTGCCGTGTTCTGAGAGAAACTGCATGACTTCTCGCACACCCTGCTCGGTTTCGCTGGTAACGACATAAACCTCCAGGCGGTTACAGGTGCTGAGAATGGTCGCTTCCTCAATATGGGGAAAGCTGCGAAGATGGGCAATGGCTGCCTCCATTTGAGGCGTTGGAATGCTTAGCTTTTCGCGCACCTCGACTGGCGCAGTTCGATGACTCAGACCCACAACAACAATGTTCATTCTTCCTCCCAAGGCTCTTTTTTTATGCTAGCTAAATAGATAAAGATTCCGGGACAAAATTTCATCTCGGAAAACCATCTAAGCGGCTCAAAATCAATCTAGATGTCACAATTGTTTGCGTAAGCTGTCATGAATAAGTGAGCGAAATGCCCAATTATCAACTTAAAAAAGTCTACCAATTGAGTGTAACGAGTTAGAGGATGCGCCGTCTGAAAATCGGGAGAATGGGGTAAATTTTTGTGAATGAGGCTGGAGAGAGCGATCGAACAAAATCTGCTGTAGCTCACGAAAACCCTATAACCCACTCAGCTTCTACCAGCTCCTACTGCTTACCCACAACCATTCTTGGGAGCGTTCCAAGTGTTGCAGCCTCCTAAATTCTCCGGCGTTGCTGAATTGGAGTATGACTAGCCCCCCTAGCCCCCCCAATTTTGGAGGAAACTGATCCTCAAAGTCCCCCAGCATTGGGGGATTTATGGGGCGATACAGGGTCTCAAGCTGTGTCTTCATACTTCGATTTAGCAACGCCAGTTTTCCCTAAATCGGAGACTCTACGCATCGGGGCAGGCTTCACTTTCCCAAAAGCTGGGAGGTTAGGGAGCCAAGCTGGAGCAATTTGAACATGAATCGAGCGGGGTGTACGGGGTAGCACAAAAACCATTAAAAAAAGGGACGATCGCTTCGCCCCCTTATCAAACAGTTTTCAGACTGTTTTCAGACTGTTTTCAGACTGTTTTTAACAGATTGTGGATGACTCGCGAAATTATCCTCTATCGCAGTTGCAGCGACTTTGGAGCATCAAACAAGTGAACTGTATCCACAAACCGAGCCGTCTTCGACTGGTTAGAAATCACCAGGCTATGCGTTCTTGCG
>NZ_JACJOR010000062.1:0-9060 GCF_014695615.1 Leptolyngbya sp. FACHB-711 | reverse complement strand
TAGATTTGGGAATGATACAAGCAGTAAGGGGAATTTATCGCTGTGAAAGCAACAGATATGCGATTGGCAAAAGGTGATCGAGGTTCTCAGATTGGAAAGCTACAAAGGCTTTTGCGCCTGCACGGATTTAGTTTAGTCGCGCTCGATGAGTTCTTTGATGAATCGACCAACGAGGCTGTGATTCGGTTTCAGCAAGAGTACGACCTGGAGGCAAGCGGCATTGTTAATCTGGAAACCTGGAAGGCACTCCGGGAAATGCTGGTTTACTCTGTCACAGACGATTCTGAACTGTATAAAGGGATTCGTAAGCCCCTTGCAGTCATGCAGCTTCAATGGCTTCTTAGAAGGCATCGCTATCTAGATGTTGAAGTTGATGGACGATTTAGTTCTGTCACTCAAAAAGCGGTTATTGATTTTCAGTTAAAGCATAATCTTCCTGCAGATGGAATTGTAAATTCTCTCACCTGGGCAGCACTACGGAATAACTTGCAAAAAACCTCGTAAGATAAAAGCCATTCGCAGACAACTGTTTTCGCTGCGCTCTAAAGTTGCATGAGAGTGATTGGCTTGATCAGCGGTACATCGGTCGATGGAATTGATGCCGCTCTTGTCGAAGTTTCTGGAACACCGCTCAGCTTGCAGCTCGAATTATTAGCCGGGAAAACTTATCCTTATCCTAAAGCCCTGCGCCAGAAAATCCTTGCAGTTTGTGCAGGGGAACCGCTTGCGATGACAGATCTAGCTGATCTTGACGATGCGATCGCCACGCAGTTTGCCCAGGCTGCAATTGAGATTCAGCACGGCTTGCCACCAGCCGAACTGATTGGCTCCCACGGACAAACCGTTTTCCATCGCCCGCCTGCGCTCGATCCGGCTTTACCCCACCCCTCAGCCATCCAGAATTTGGGCTACAGTCTTCAGCTTGGACGAGGCGCATTGATTGCATGGCTAACAGGCGTTACGACCGTTAGTAATTTCCGGGCTGCTGATATTGCCGCTGGGGGGCAGGGCGCGCCACTCGTTCCGGCGATCGATACCGTTTTGCTGCGCCACTCAACTCGCGATCGCTGTATTCAAAATATTGGTGGCATTGGAAACGTAGCCTATTTGCCTGCGGCTGCCTCTAAGCATGCGCTAGCTCAAACAACTTACGGCTGGGATACCGGACCAGGCAATGTTTTGATTGATCTCGCTGTGCAGCAGTTTTCCAACGGTCAACAACACTACGACGTGGATGGTGCTTGGGCAGCTCAGGGCAAACCCTGTCATGCACTTGTAACTGAATGGCTGAAGCAGGATTTTTTCCAGATGCCGCCTCCAAAATCAACCGGACGTGAGCTTTTTGGGGTTGATTATCTCCAGCAATGCTTGAACGATGCTGCTGCCTACTCGCTCTCTCAGGCAGACATTTTAGCAACATTGACCGAACTCACTGCTGTGTCGATCGCTGACAGTTATCATCGGTTTCTGCCGTGCCTACCTGATGAGGTTGTTCTCTGCGGCGGCGGCAGTCGTAATTCCTACTTGAAACGGAGATTACAGGCTAATCTGGAGTCACTCTTGATTAGTACAACAGATCAGCTTAACCTGGATGCTGATTATAAAGAGGCAAGCGCATTCGCGGTACTTGCTTACTGGCGTACCCAGAGCATTCCCGGTAATCTCCCGGAAGTGACAGGAGCGCGGCAAGCCGTTCCCTTAGGGGAAATCCACATGGCATTCGCCCCAGCGCGTTATTAACATAGATTGCTGTCTGCAACTCGATCGGCAGCTGCGGGGCAGGATGATAGGAACAAATCTTGTGACTCACACGTTTTTGCTGGAATCAGGACGCTGGATATTGCAGGGCAACTGGATCGATCGCAATGCAATGCCTGTCACCGTCAAGGGAAAAATTCTGGTTGCCTGGAGCCGAGATGACTGGTTCACAATGGTCACAAAGCTCATGTTTCCTGGGGGCGATCGGGACGAGATTTCTTTTCAGTATCGCGGACGGCTCAACACAGGCGATCGACAGTACACGTTTGTGCTTCAGCACAGTTTGCTGGGACGAGTCGAAGGCGAAGGCTGGGTTGCCCCCGAATCGATCGTGCAACGCTATTGGGCATTAGGCGACAAGCGAAGACGCACCGGATTTGAGACGCTGCATCAGCTCACTCCCGATCGCTATTGCCTTTCCAGCAGCATTATGGCGGGGCATCAGCTAGACAGTACGATGGAAGCGATCGTCGAACGCCAGCCTAATCAGTAGATCGCATAGCTGTCTGATATTCGCTTTGGAATGCTACGGGAATCATTTGCAAAATTCCACTAGCCCTTTTGGTCATATCTCCTCCCGCTTAACGATCGGCTCAACGGTTCGCATCTTGCAGTCCAGCATCTTGCAGTCCAGATACCATGCTGCTGTAAAGCGTGAAGAAATGATTCTCATCGAGAGGAGCATCCGCATCATTCCAGGTTGCAGACACACAGTAGCGTTTGCCCGTCTGAGAGACTAATTCATGCGTCAGATTTAACACTCCTGGTTCCGAGCCACCTTTATACGCCACCTGCGACCATCCAGCAGGACTGATACCTGGATTGACCCTCGTTAGTAGCAGATCGGATACCTGACCTATCAAGCTGCACAGTTCACGGGCGGTAAAAAACCATTCGACATCAAGTGCAGTCGGACGATCGCTGAGACTGGTGACCTCAGGGAGGGATACTTGTACGAGTTCCGACAACAGCTGCCGTCGCTCAATTTCGTTGCCAGCTCGATAGCGCGTTAGCAGCGACGCATTTGGAGCAGCTTTGAGAACAAACGCTTCACGGGTGGTCAGAAATGGACGATTGCGCGGCGCAAATTCCTCCACTTTCTCTCGACCCACCCAGCGAATTAGCAGATCGGTTGCCGTATTGTCGCTTTGAGAAATCATCAGTGTTGCCAGGGTTTGAACGGTCAGCAGTGCGCCATCAAACCAGTTCTGTAAAATGCCGCTCGGTAAGCTTTTGTCTTGAGGCTCAAGTGCGACAACATCTGCCCAGGAGTAACGCCCTGCCTGAATTTCCTGATGTAATGCAGCCAGAATCGCAAGCTTAAAAGTAGAACCTACTGCCATCGGCTGGTCTGCATTAAGGGAGGCTAATTCAACCCCACTCCCTGTCGGGGTTTCCGTTGTTTCAACAACCAGCAGGCTTACCTGACCGGGTAGGGCTTGGAACTGTTCGATCGCATCAGGTAGGGCGATCGCATTCGAGTGAATGTCATGAAACCAAAGGCTGCTAATTTTTTCTGTTTCGTCCAGCCGAATCAGTGCCGCCAAGCTTCCCCGCTCAAACACGACTCGGTAGCCTTCTCCTTCGGACTGTAGGCTCTGAAATGTTCCTAGCTGGTTCTGCAAATCGCGGATGATTTGCTCTGGTGAAACTGGAACCTGACTTAAAAAAGAATCTGCAAACCATTGCCGCTCAATCTCAGGAGCAGTAAACAATCGCTCAAGGGCTGCTTGGGGTGAAATCTTTGGTTGTTGTGACATCATGACGGGAGCGGATGCGATAGAAAGGTGGACAGGGAACAACATCGTAGACCAGTGAATTGAGGCTGCGAGAAATTTAATCATTTGTCCTGGAAGAATGCTGCGATCGATTGCACGATGAGTGCCCGGTAGCTGAAGTGCAATTCATCGATGAATGATAGTCAGAACATTCTGAGAATAGAGCGCGCCTTGCAATGTTCGCTGCTAATAGGCGTTAGCGTTCATTCCAGAACTGCTGTTTCTGTTGACCCTTGACCTGCTTTTAGTTTCAGGCTATTTTCCTCTCATGCTAGCTCGATTGAAATTCAGCAGTTCAAAACTGATTTTCTCCTCATTCTGCTGTACCGTTGCCTGCAAGGTTAGGCTCAGCCAGCAAAGAACAATTAGCCGCAATTTTCCTTTATCGCTCACTGCTTATGACCGATCCAACCGCAAATTCTCTTGATCTGGATACCCTTGTCAGCTTGATGTCTCAACTAATCGACCTACCGATCGCTCCAGAATATCGTCCAGGGGTCATCGCAAACTTGGCGCGCACTCAGCAAATTGCTCAGTCCGTGATGGAATTTCCGATTCCCGACGAAATCGAAGTTGCCCCTATTTTTACTCCTGAACCATGACGTTTGAGTTTCAGCAAGCCGATGCGCTGACGATCGCTGATGCCGTGCGATCGGAAACTGTTTCAGCCCGGACAGTAACAGAAGCAGCCCTCGCCCAGATTGCCGCGCAGGACAGCAAGCTCAACAGTTTTACACAAGTCCTGACAGATCAAGCATTAGCCGATGCCGACGCGATCGATCGGGCAATTGCCAACGGGGGAGACCCTGGAGTGCTGGCGGGTGTCCCTTTTGCCGTCAAAAATCTGTTTGATGTCGCCGGGCTGCCGACCCTGGCAGGCTCAAAAATTAATCGAAATCGTCCTGTGGCAAGCCAGGATGCCAATGCAGTAGCGGCATTACGACGGGCAGGGGCAATCCTGTTGGGCACACTCAATATGGATGAATATGCCTATGGCTTTGTAACGGAAAATAGTCATTATGGTGCAACGCACAACCCCCATGATCTGCGCCGGGTTGCTGGAGGCTCCTCTGGGGGATCTGCGGCTGCGGTTGCTGCCGGACTGGTTCCGCTCACGCTAGGTTCCGATACCAATGGCTCAATTCGCGTTCCTGCGGCATTTTGCGGCATCTACGGGCTAAAGCCGACCTACGGTAGACTGTCCCGCGCAGGCGTTTTTCTGTTTGCCAGCAGCTTTGACCATATTGGACCCTTTGGGCGATCGGTTCGAGATATTGCAGCGGCATTTGACCTAATGCAGGGCGCAGACCCCACCGATCCTGTTTGTACGCTGCGTCCTCCCCAGGCTTGTCTGCCTCAGCTCGATCGCGGCATTGACGGCTTACGCATTGCTATCGCAGACGGCTATTTCGCTCAGGGTGGTGAACCCGAAGTCTTTGCTGCTGTGGCTCAGGTGGCTGAGGCTCTTTCGGCAACTCAGCAAGTCGCAATTCCTGAAGCACAGCGAGCCAGAGCTGCCGCTTACGTGATTACGGCTTCTGAGGGAAGCAACCTGCATTTACCCCGCTTGAAAACTTGCCCGCAGGACTTTGATCCGGCAACACGCGATCGATTTTTAGCAGGAGCAATGATTTCAAACACCTGGTATCTCCAGGCACAGCGATTTCGCCGCTGGTATCGCGATCAGGTAAGGGAAATTTTTCAAGAGGTCGATTTAATTCTTGCGCCGACTACGCCCTGCGCTGCACCCCTGATTGGTCAAGAGAAAATGGTTTTAGACGGGGTTGAAATGCTAGTTCGTCCAAATCTAGGACTCTACACACAGCCGCTTTCCTTTATTGGGCTACCGATTCTCTCGGTTCCCATTCACCGCCCTGATCAGCTTCCCGTCGGAGTGCAAATAATTGCTGCTCCCTATCAAGAGGCTCTGCTCTTAAGAGCAGCAGCGATGTTAGAAGCAAAAGGAATTACAGCCGCACCTGTTTCAATCCCGGATTAGCAGCGGGTCGGCGATTATTCTTCCTTGAGCCAAAACTTCCAGGTAGACCCGATCGCCGCACCAGCTCCTGCAAAAAAACCCATGCCCATGCCTTCCAGCTTTTTAACAACTGGGCTTTTGGTTAGACAGGAATTATCGACTGCACTACTGGTCATACACTCATTGATTTCTGCTTGACTCGCAGTTGCACCCAGCACAACGCCCATGACGCTACAGCAGAATACATAGAAGTAGAGTCGGTGGGGCTTGAGTGACTTTGATTTTCTACCCATAGATGGATGCGATAAACCTTAACAGCTTTATGTACTGTTGCTTATCTTAATCGACTTTGGCAGCCATAGAATTACTGAAATAAGATGAAGTTCATCAGATTTTAATACCTGTACTTGGTAATAACCCTGAACTCTGAGCCTTAATCTCAAGACGGGTATAATTCGCTTCGCGTTGCAATCGGGCTGCTGATCCAACGGATGAATTCGGTAAGGGTAGTTTACACCCCCCTAGCGCAGAACTCCCTATCCGAGAATCCTATTTCCATTCAGCAATGCCCTGCAATCTAAATAAATTGACAGAATAGATTAGACTTCTTGCACGAATCGAAGAGAAGAGCTGAAAGTAGATCAGCCCTACTGAAATGACTCATGCTCTACCCGCAAATCCAAACCCTCAACCCAGTTGCCTTTCGCCGGGCATGTGGAGTGAAGCGAGAAACGTTCCAAGCGATGGTTATTGTCCTCAGCCCCGACTTAAACCGACAGGGGAAGCGCGGCGGACAAAATCGCCTTAGCGTGGAAGACCAGTTGCTGATGACGTTGTATTACTGGCAACACTACCGCACCCAGTTTGACATTGGGTTAGAGTTCGGGGTGTCGGAAGCGACTGTGTGCCGCACGATTGACAAAGTAGAAGCGTTGTTGGTGAAGTCGGGACAATTTCGTCTGCCGGGCAAACGGCAACTGCGCCAAGCCGAGACGGAGTGGGAGGCGGTTGTGGTAGATGTCACAGAGGTGGCAATTGAGCGTCCCCAAAAAAACAGCGTGCCTACTAGAGCGGCAAGCACAAACGGCACACGCTGAAAGCCCAAGTGGTGATTGACCTAGCTCAGGGGCAGTTTCTCGCCGTTGCCACGGGCAAAGGTCGTACCCATGACTTGCGCTTGTTTAAGCACAGTGGCGTGCACTTGGGTGAGGGGATGCTGTGTTTAGCAGACAAGGGCTATCAAGGCATTGCTAAACTTCACGCTAACAGTATTACGCCGCAGAAGAAGCCCCGGAAACAACGCTTGAGTGATGCGGACCAACAAGCCAATCGTGCTTTAGCCCGGCTGCGGGTCAAGGTGGAGCACAGCATTCGTCGGCTGAAGCGTTTCCGCATCTTATCGGGGCGCTATCGCAATCGGCGACGGCACTTCACGCGCAGGGTGCATTTGCTCGCAGGCATCCTCAACTTTGAGCTGGCTCTCGCTTCCTGATTCGTGCAAGAAGTCTATTGATAAAGAAAAAGGGTGAACTCCTGTCCACCCTCTTACCTCATTAAGCGCAAATCATTGAATTTATCAAGAATTCCTAGTCGAGCACTCGCACTGCCTGGGTCAAATCTTTTGCTTCTGTACCAAAGACAGTTGGGGCAATGAAAGGAACGTTCACTCGAATGGGATGTTCTGCAATCAGAGGCAAACCTTGACGCGCTTCAGCAGCAACCTGCGTGGTCTTCGCATCATAGGTCTGAGTTACCAGCTTGGGATAAACCCCGATCGCAATAATTGGAATGATCAGGCAGAGCGCGATGAATGCTTCTCGTGGCTTTGCATCAGAGACCGTAATTTCAGCCATCAGGTCTTGATTTTCTGCACCATAAAAAACAGTTCGCAGCATTGATAGCAGATAAATTGGCGAGAGAATGACCCCGATCGCAGCCAGCGTCACAATCACCACCTTAAATGGAGCAGTGTAGGCATCGCTAGTGGCGAATCCCAGAAACACAGCAATTTCCCCCACAAACCCGCTCATCCCTGGTAAGGCAAGAGAAGCCATTGCGCCTGCGGTAAAAAGGGCAAAGGTTCGGGGCATTGTTTTTGCCATGCCGCCCATTTCTTGCATGTCCAGCGTATGCGTCCGCTCATAAGTCACGCCTGCCAGGAAGAATAGAGCCGCCGCAATCAGACCGTGGGAGACCATTTGCAGCATCGCGCCGCTCATCCCTAACTCGTTAAAGGAAGCAATGCCTAGCAGCACAAACCCCATGTGGGCGATCGAAGAATAGGCTAACCGCCGCTTCAAATTCGTTTGAGCAAACGCGGTCAGCGACGCATAAATAATGCTCACCACACCAAGAACGGCAAGTACCGGAGCAAAATAAACGTGAGCGTTGGCAAGAATTTCAATGTTAAAGCGAATCAGCGCATAGCCTGCCATCTTTAGCAGCACCCCCGCCAGAATCATGGAGACTGGAGCAGGAGCTTCACTGTGAGCATCAGGCAGCCAGGTGTGGAACGGAAAAATCGGCAGCTTCACGCCAAAAGCGACCAGCAGTGCGGCGTACATCACCAGCTCAAATCCGAGCGAGTAATCCTTCAGCCCCAACTCTTGCAAATTAAACGTGACAGTATCACCATAAAATGCCATTGCCAGCGCAGCGATCAGAATGAAAACTGAGCCAGTCGCCGTGTACAGAATGAATTTCGTCGAGGCATAGAGCCGTCTTTGCCCACCCCAGATTGAGATCAGTAGATAGACCGGAACGAGTTCCAACTCCCACATAACAAAGAAGAGGAGCAAATCTTGAGCCGCAAAGACGCCAATCTGGGCGCTGTACATCACCAGCATCAGGAAGTAGAACAGGCGGGGCTTACGATCGACCTTCCAAGCAGCGAAAATCGCTAGTGTTGTCACCAGTCCTGTCAAAACCACGAGCGGCATTGAGAGCCCATCGACAGCGACTGCCCAATTTAACCCAAGCTGAGGAACCCAGGAATACTGCTCGGCAAGCTGAAAGCCCGGACTGCTCAAGTCGTAGTGCTTCCAGAAAGCGTAGACAATTAGCGAAAACTCAACCAGACTCGCGCCCAGTGTGTAAGAGCGAATTGTTTTGCCGTATTTGTCTGGAATAAAGGGAATTGGCAGTGCCGCAAAGAGCGGAAACACAATCAGGAGAGTTAACCAGGGAAGTTGCATACTCGGCATGAGAGCTTACCCAAATTCAGTATTCGATGAAGTGCAGTCGATAGTGTGCAGACGATCTGCTGAGTGGCTGGCTTAGTCGAGCAACCTTCGCTCAGTCTGCGAAGTCAGGCATCTAACAGAACATGAAGCGGGAAGCTAGATGCTTGGGCACTCTCGTACTTCAGGGTTAACTTTGGGGTTAACAAAGGTGCGAGCAAAGCGCGATTGGCTGAACCAGTTAACCCGTCAATCGTAGGGATCAAGGGACTAAAAGGCTGTGACCTTACACCGCTCCCAGGAATTGCGCTTAACAGACCGGGCTGTTGCTAAGTCAGTCGAGGTTCGTAGCAGTTCGAGATTTGTA
>NZ_JACJOR010000061.1:0-4628 GCF_014695615.1 Leptolyngbya sp. FACHB-711 | reverse complement strand
ACAGCCCCTCCTCCTGTTTGCGGTTCTGGGAATTCTTCTAGGCTTTAAGCAGCAGAATTCCCAGAACTCATAGAGATAGGAGCATAGGTAGTACAGCTTGTCCCAGGCTACCTGACTTCAAGGAGGACGAGTAATCAGTTTTTGAACGGGTCAGGAAAACAATCTCTAATCTCAAACGGCAGCAGCAGAAACAAGCGATTGAGAACCCTTTTGGGTCTAGAACACCACTTGGTAAGCCAGATGAGCGGGTCTCCCACTTTAGGGAACTGGCGAACCTAAAGGGCAGTACCAGCAGACGTTGAGCAGGATGATTTCAGGTAACAAATGCCGCCATTAAACAAAGAAGCAGTAAACACTAGAGGAAGAGAAAGTAAGGTTGGGCTTGTTTACCTTATCATCCACTAGTTTTTGCGGCACAACCTAAATCCGTAGCAACTCCTGATAATACTGCTCTGATGCTTCAGGTAAAAAAGCCATTGGCCTCAAGGTTTGATGCTCAACCTTGAGTGCTCGCGTAACATGAATGCGGCTGAGAAAATCCAGATCGTGCGAAATTATCAGCAGCGCACCTTGGTAATAATTTAGAGCATTCACAATTTGATCAACTGTTGGAATGTCAAGATTGTTTGTTGGTTCATCTAGAATCAACCAATCGATTTGAGCAACGCTGATCATTGCCAGTGCCAATCGTGCTAGTTCACCGCCGCTCAAAACAGATGCCTTTTTGTTCACTGCCTGATCAAAAAAGAGAAAATGCCCCAACTGTTGACGCATTTGCTGATAGCCCAAAGCAGGATTGGCTGCTTGCATATTCTGCAAAACTGTGCGGTTGCGATAAATCAGTTCATAGCCCTGATCCAGATAAATCGCCTTCAAATTTGGCGACAGCAGCACTTCTCCTGCGATTAATTTGGCAGCATTAGAGCGGCGCAAAATGGCGTTGATCAAACTGGACTTTCCAGAACCGTTTGCCCCAGCGATCACAACGCGATCGCCTGCCACCAGATGAAACTGGATATCTTTGATCAGCGATTGATGGTTAACCTGAAGCGTGGCGTGGTGAACTTCAACCAGCTTGCGATGTTTGTGACTGCGTTCCTCCAGTTGAATTTGTGTTGCTTTTGTCGTTCTCAGTTTCGTCTCCTCTACTTTCTGTGCGGCAGTGGCGATGGTGGCTTCATGTTTTTGCTTCAGTTTGCCTGCGGTGACTTCTGCACTGCGCTTTCGTGCTCCGGCAACAATCGGCGGGAGACTCCCAGCCTGCCGACGACCATTGCGCTGAGACTGTGCCGCCCGCTGCTGCTCCTGCATTGCTGCTGCTTTTGCCTGTTTTAGCTCTTTGCGGGCAACTTCGTGCGATCGCAGTTTTACCTCTCGTTCGATTTGCTTCTGTTTCCGATAAGCGGAAAAGTTGCCGCCGTAAATCCGCAAGCCATCAGCAGTCAATTCCCATACGGTTTGAACAACCTGATCGAGGAACATCGGCTTGTGAGACACCATCACAAATGCGCCGCTAAACGATTCTAGCAATCGCCGCAGGGCTTCCAGTGCGTGGTAGTCGAGATGATTCGTTGGTTCATCTAGCAAGAGAATATCGGGGGTTTGTGCAAAGGCGATCGCCAGAAACAGGCGAGTTAGTTCGCCACCGCTGAGAGCGTGAACCGGAAGGGATAGATCAATCTGATTATGAAACTGGGTTTCCAGCAAGCCTGTCACTGTCCACCATTCTTCTGTCGTTTCCATCAGCATTTCCAGCACGGTTTTGTTAATCATCTGCTGATGAATTGTGCTGATTTGCGGTAAATAGTAAATCGAACCCTGTCGATGAATATTACCAGATGACGGCTGAAGCTGTCCTGCCAGAATTCGCAGCAGCGTGGACTTTCCCGTGCCATTAGCACCGACAAGCGCAATTCGATCACCGCTCTGCACCCTGAGTTGAACACAGCGAAATAGCATGCGATCGGGTGGCAGCATGCAGCTTAGACGATCTGCCAGTAAGCAGCAATGCTGTGGCATCATGCTTTCCTCCTAATAATGCAGTTGAGAAATTTTCAAACCAACGGTTTCACGTCCAATCTCGTCCAATCAGAGCAATAGACGAAAACGGAGAGTGTAATGATTCAGAACCAGTCTGAGTTACAGCGTTGTTAGGCTCATGGCAACTTTGTAGCGCAAATCTTTATGTACTACAGAATAGACTACATCCCGTAATTTATCAATTCCAAGCTCGAAGTCGTCAAAACGCTTCAGAAACAGCACTAGAATTTTCGGTTATGTCGCAAATTTCAGCGAATGGCAAGGTCGGCAGGACAATAAGCACATGCAGAATCTACCAGCAGATATATTCTCTCCACTATGATGCTCTCCAGAGGCTGCAAAACCAGGAGAAAGAGGTTGTGAGAATGTGCATTTAAGCAAAAAGGAGCAAATTTGATAGAAGCAATTAGCAGAATTAGCGAAAGGAGATTTTGAAAGGACCCAGCGGTAACGATATTGCTTTTGCTGCCTTTTTTAAGAGCTCCTGCGTCGTCGGCAACTCTGCAAAACGAGCCGCTTCAGGGGAACTCAAGGTAACAGTTCCTAGAGAAGAGCTACCTTCAGGAACAATAATCAGCAAGCGGAACGTATAGCTATCTTCTCGATTAAATGGTTGCAGGCTTAAATCAACCTGAGAACGGGGCTGACCAAAGCTAAACGGTGTGATAGGTTTAACTACTCGATGGCGATCGGGAGACTGAACTTCCATATGTACGATCGCAGCGTCAGACGCCAAGGCAATCCCGAACTCAAATTCATCAAAGTTCTGTCTGGACTGATTGGTTAGTTCCACCTGAACGGTGTGTAGGTCGCGGTAATTGTAGGAATTTTCGCCATTGGAAACTGTGATTAGCGACTGCAATTCCAGTGAACCAAAAAGGTCTTCAAGCTTCGGGATAATGTCAATTCTCTGTGCAATCACAGGTTTACGATCGAGGTAAGCAGCGATCGCACTACATCCCAGCACCCCTACTGCGATCCCACCGAGAAAAATAATTAGGGGAAGCGGTAGAAAGTGCCAGAGAAGTTGCCAAAGCGATTCAAGCATTGAGAGAGCAAAACAACCGTTAACGATGCAATCTTATCGCAGTTAAGGTTGACAATTTTGAGGTGAAGTAGCTTTAATCCAACCGCATACTGATCCCCCGTCTGGTGTACAGTGCCAAATTAGATGACATCGAGACAGATTAGTGCCGCTGAGCAAAACCTTCTCTGTGGAAGGAGCTCTTAGAGAGTTTACTCAATGACTTATCATCAAATCATCGGGATCGCTAAGCTGGCTTTAGGTAGAAAAGTAAACCAGGATTAGCTTCGCTTCTTTAGCAACACTAATTATGTCGCCAGGGCAAACAAAAAGTTACTGTACATTTTTCAAGCGGATGTCCCAATCCCCAACCCCTGCTTACTGCGCTGCAACTGCTGCCACAGCCCCTCGATCTGCTCATACGCATCCTCCGGCGACAGCTTCCCTGCCATCTCCAGGTTGGCAATATATCCCACGCGCTGAGCAAACTCTTGAAGGTTAGCATTAAACACCAACTGTTCTGGCTTAACCTCACCCCGATAACGGCTACAGGGATACAAAAACTCAGATCGATCCATCTATTGCCCCTCCTATCCATCATCCGCGAACGAATGAAAAGTGCTGGGCGTGCAGCCTCCTGACGGTGTCGGAGGCTCGGCGGCTGCATGATGCCGATCACGATGGGGACGGCTGCTGGAATGATGCGGTCTGCCGCAGGCGGCGATCGTATTACCGTAAGGGTCGGGGCAACCAGGTGCGGCGCAACCGCAGCTTGAGGAGGTGGTCGTGCCAATCCCGCCTGTGCCGTTTGTTGTGCTGCACACTTATGTGGAGAAGCCGCGTCAGCCCAACGATGAGATTGTAATTCATGCCCTATGTGCAGAGATGTGGGTGGGCAGTGAGCCGATCGCATTGACCCAGCCACAGCACACGTTTGGGTTGCCGCCCAGACTGGTGAAAGAGTATGCCCGACAGCTTCTGGAGGCGCTCTACCAGCAGTATGGCAACGGGCGGCGCAGTGGGTTTGAACGCTTTGCGCGGGAGGAACAGCACGCGATCGCTCAGTGCCCCATCCGCCCTTGCTCGTATCATGCGGAGCATCTTCAGTTTGTGGGAACGGGACGTAGTGGGTGAAAGCGAGGCAACTGGAATTGGATTTGTGGGAGCAACTGCAATTGGCGCAGCAAATGCCAGAGGCGATCGACCTGGCTCAGATACTAGATGCAGTGGAAGTAACAGCGGCACACCTGCCGGAAGCTGAACGATTGCGATTTGCTGGCGATGCCTTACTCCAGATTGCTGAACTGTGTGAGGCACGAGCTGGAGTGCTGATGACGCAGTGGGAGGAGTCATGCCGCGATCCGATTGTGGAGCAGGGCTTTTTCACTGATGTGGTGCGGCAGACGATGGCGGTGGATTTAAGCGACTTGATGGAGCCAGCCCGACCGCGCCAGCAAAGAGCAAAGCCGATTGCTAAACCGAAAGAATCGATTGCGGCTCCCGTTGACAAAGCAGCAGTGCTGGCAATGGTTGACCAGCTAGAAGCAGAAGACGAAGCAGCGCA
>NZ_JACJOR010000060.1:0-4253 GCF_014695615.1 Leptolyngbya sp. FACHB-711 | reverse complement strand
GCTAGAGTCATTGCTTCCCAGAGGGCTGTTGAGATGTCGATATGCTCCAGCCTAAACTTCAGGAAGCTTTCTTAATACTGCTATTCGCTGCTACTTCCTAAACATCCTCTAAGGCGACACACCTCATCAAATATAGCGAGCGAAACTGGATAAATCAGAATGTAGCTCAGACTACACTTACTAAAACAAAATTTAGGAGACGAAAAAGTAAATGCAAGAAAATAAGGACATAGCATTGCTATATCCTCATTCCTGGGTGTGATATTTAGATCTTGCAATTGAGCGACGGAGCTTGCCTCTCTAACCATTGAGAGTTCTAGCAAGTTCCTTATTCAAACTCTCCGTCGATTGCGATCGAACGACGATTGCCGCCATCCTGACCACCAGAGACCTTGTTGAGATCCTCGTCGTCTAGCTCTCCGTTGATTGCGATCGAACGACGATTGCCGCCATCCTGACCACCAGAGATTCTGTTGAGATCCTCGTCATACAGGATCCCTTGCAGTTGGCGACGGTTGCCGCCATCTTGACCGCCAGAGATTCTGTCGAGTTCTTTATCGGCTAGTGGTTCTTCGCGGCTGATGCTAGGCTCTTGACCGCCAGACACTTGACCCAATTGTTCCGGATTGAGTTCCTCGTTGGTTTCTTTCACAGACATAATTCCTCCAAAAATTTTATAGATGTCAGGCTTTCATCAAGCCCGTAAGTTAAATCAAACAGAAAAGCGAATTGAGCTTGCAAAGTTCATTCTTCACTCTGTTGAAATTCAACTCTGCTTTCAGCGTACAGGGCTTAAATGAGAAATAGATGAGAATGAAATAATAGTTGCTCAATAAATCACTAAATTTTCTGAGACTCTTTAAACAGAGAAGAGACTGCTATAAATATATAAATAAGGAAGTGTTGCTTGACGAAAGCGTTAATATAATACTTACTGAAAGGCACTTGAGCAGTAAAGGCAATCGCAACAGCTAATAGCCTGTTAAGAAGTGCGATCGCTCACACAGCTAGTTAATCAAGAAATAAAACTCAATTCGCGTTTTGAGATTACCGTGTACTCCAATCATGCTAGAACGATGATCAATACGAGAAGTGTTCGAGGCAATCTGCCCTTGCTGCTTGATAATCCCACGCTGATCCGAATCGTTCAATCTGGGACGATCGCTTTATTTGCCGTCCGTATCGTTAATGGTGCGCCGGAGGGTGAGCGACACTACCTGTTTGATGTAGAACCCGGAGCGGCACTATTTGGGGCTGATTCAGATGTTTATTTGGAGCAGTTCGCCTTGCATCAACAAGAAACTGAAGCGATGTGGGGAATTATCGCAGTCGCAGTTGAACCTGCCGAAGTTTCGGAACAGTCAATCGATACCCTTAACCTGTCTGATCTTCGTCTTCATATCGCAGATTGGATTTACAAGCTAGCAAATAGTCCAGGCTTACCCAAGCTTCCCCTGGCAAAACTATTTCCGATCGACCAGATAGATCAGTATGTTTCCTTAGTTGCAGGCCAGGCTTTGCAGCCATCGAAAGAGCAGGTTCTGTGGGTACAGTGTCAGCAGGGAACTGCTCATTGGCTCGGCTTTGACAGAGTGCCGCTCACGCCTCATACAGGAAGATTTCCACTGACGAACGGACTCTGGATCTCGGCAAGCAGCACGCTCCAGCTTACGGTTCAGCCCCTTGCCAGCATTGACACCCTAGCACCGCTACTAGAAGGCTTAGCGCAGTTGCATTGCTACTTCCTAAAGAGCATCGAACAAATTACCCTCCAGCAATCCCAAGCGCAATCGACTCAGTTTCAGAAACGCCAGCAGCTCAATCAGCAGGTGGCACAGGAAACGCTGAAAACCCTGGCATCGCTGCTCAAACCGCAGTCTGACTCGTCTCCTGCTCAAGGCGATGAATTGCTGATGGTAGCAGGAGCGGTTGGCAAAGTGCTGGGCATTCCGATCGCCCCCCCAATGGAAGCCGATGATCCAAGCCGAATGCGCGACCCCCTAGAGGCAATTGCCCGATCGTCTCGGCTGCGGCTGCGGCGAATTTTACTGCGCGATCGCTGGTGGCAAAAAGATGGTGGTCCGATCATCGCCTACACCCGTCAAGAAAAGCGTCCGGTTGCCCTGTTGCCTGTCGCAGGCGATCACTATGAGCTTTATGATCCCCAATCGTCTACGACTGGGCGGCACTATTCAAAAGTGAATGCGGCGATCGCGGCTCAGCTCAATCCCAGTGCCTTTATTTTCTATCGTCCGTTTCCATCCACCGTGTTGCGGGCGTGGGATCTGGTGCGATTTGCCTTCAAAGGACAGCTCAAAAATCTGCTGGTTTTGCTAGGCATGGGAATCGCCAGCACCCTAGCCGGAATGCTTGTCCCGCTGGCAACAGGCGTATTGATCGACATGGCACTGCCGACGGGCGATCGAACTTCGCTGATTCAAATCGGGGTGGGCTTGCTGTTTTTTGCTTTGGGAACCGTAAGCCTGAATTGGGTACAGGCCTTGGCAACCATGCGTCTAGAAACCCAGTCCGAAGTGATGATGCAGGCTGCGGTTTGGGATCGATTGCTTCAGCTTAGCCCTGGCTTTTTTCGCCAATATACAGTGGGCGATCTAGAATCGCGGGTGTCGGGCATTAGTCAGATTCGCCGTGCCTTAACGGGTACGACTTTACGCACCATGCTGACGAGCTTCTTTGCGCTGCTGAACTTTGGGCTGATGCTGTTCTACAGTGTGCCGCTCGCGCTGGTGGCGGGGGCAGTAGCGATCGGAGTGATCGGGTTTACGGCGACGACTAGCTCCCTGCTGCTGCGGCAGAAACGCCCTTTGCTGGAGGTACGCGGCGAAATTTCGGGCTTGGTGGTGAAGCTGATTGAGGCAGTTCCCAAACTGCGGAGTGCCGGAGCTGAAGCGCGTGCCTTTGCTACCTGGGGCAACAAATATACGCAGCAGCTTCATCTAGAACTGAGTACTCAGTTGCTGCAAGACAGCGTTGCCATTTTCAACACCGTGATGCCCGGACTCGCCGCAACACTACTCTTCTGGATGTCTGTTACGCTGATCGGGCGATCGTCCACAAGTGAAGCCACCAGCCTTTCAACCGGAACTTTTCTCGGTTTCAGTGCTGCCTTTGGGATTTTTATCACGGGCGCAACCAGCCTCAGCAATACTGTGACATCCGTGCTGGAAATCGTGACGCTATGGAAGCGATCGCAGCCCATCTTAGCGGCAGAACCAGAGGTTAACCCTGAGCAAGCCGATCCGGGAAAACTGGCAGGTCGAGTGCAAGTCGATCGCGTCACGTTTCGCTACCGGGAGGATGGTCCCCTAACGCTCGATCAGGTTAGCTTGACGGCAGAACCGGGAGAATTTATTGCGCTGGTGGGTCCGTCGGGCAGCGGCAAATCTACTTTGTTTCGCCTGCTGCTAGGGTTTGACGTGCCGATCGACGGCAGTATCTACTACGACGGACAAGATCTGGCAGGGTTAGATGTGACAGCCGTGCGGCGACAGTTGGGGGTCGTGCTGCAAAATAGCCGGATTAATGCGGGCAGCATTTTTGACAACATTTCGGCAAGTGCGCTGATTGCGGTGAGCGAGGCGTGGACAGCCGCAGAAATGGCAGGCTTTGCCGACGATGTGCGGGCGATGCCGATGGGAATGCATACCTTTGTCAGCGAGGGTGGCTCAAATTTATCGGGGGGACAAAGGCAACGGCTGATGATTGCTCGCGCCCTAGCACTGAATCCCCAAATTCTGCTATTTGATGAAGCGACAAGCGCACTGGATAACCGAACGCAGGCGATCGTCACCCAAAGCCTAGACAAACTGGGGGTGACGCGCATTGTGATTGCCCATCGCCTCAGTACCATTCGTCGCGCCGATCGCATTTATGTGATCCAGGCAGGTCGAGTCGTGCAGCAGGGTACGTTTGACGAGCTGGCGCAGCAGCCCGGGTTATTTACTCAGCTCATCGCCAGACAGATGAGCGAGCATTAATCACACGATTCAGGCACACAATATTACTCACACAGGCAAATTCTCGAAAACTGCCAGTGCGTCGTGGGCGGGAAGAAATTGCGATAGCTGAAGCGAATGTGGCTGTGAGATGTGACGCAAGGCCCGCCGCACAGCAGCATTTGATTAGACTTCTTGCACGAATCGAAGAGAAGAGCTGAAAGTAGATCAGCCCTACTGAAATGACTCATGCTCTACCCGCAAATCCAAACCCTCAACCCAGTTGCCTTTCGCCGG
>NZ_JACJOR010000006.1:0-2032 GCF_014695615.1 Leptolyngbya sp. FACHB-711 | reverse complement strand
AATAGCTCAGGTGCGTCTCCTCACAGATCTGCGCGATCGTCTGCTGAATGTGCTTCGCGGCAGGGGTTGGCTCTACTTCTAGAATCGGCTGAATTTCCATTGTGGTTTGCGTTGCGGTAGCAATCGTCTGCATTTGCTGCTGAATCTGGCTTAACATGGTGTCCAGCACCTCACAGGACAAATCGCGCAGGTCGATCGAGAGTTCCACCCGTCCCGGCACAATGTTCACCGCATTCGGCGCAACCGTGAGATAGCCAACCGTTCCCACGGGCTGAGACGGCATCGCCAGGGCAATTTGCTGCACTGCCAAAATCAACTGCGCGGCTGCAACCAAAGCATCCTGCCGCAGGGTCATTGGAGTCGTTCCTGCATGGTTGGGCTGTCCGGCAATGCTGACCTGATACCGCTGCATTCCCACCACGCCCTGCACCACGCCAATCTGATTGCCCGTTTTTTCCAGTACCGCGCCCTGCTCAACGTGCAATTCCACAAATGCCGCCAAATCCGATCGCTGGGCTTGTGCCAGAAAATCCCAGTTGCCGCCGATCGCTTCCAGCGCATCCTGAATCGGAACGCCAGTGGTGGTTTTGTAGCTCTCTGGTGCCGATTTGACGGTTCCCGCGATCGCCCGACTACCGATCATGGTGCTTTCTTCGTCGGTGAAGACAATTAGCTCGATCGGATGGTGCAGCCGTACGTCATTTTCCCGCAGGACGCGCACAATCTCGATCCCGGCAAGCACCCCCAGCACGCCGTCATAGCAACCGCCCGAAGGAACCGTGTCTATGTGGGAACCTGTCGCCAGCACGGGAGCGGTTTCATCCACGCCTGGGTATCTGCCAATCAAATTGCCTGCCGCATCGATTCGCACGGTCATGCCTGCGTCGGTCATCCACTGCTGCACCCGGTAACGTGCCTGCAAATCTTCAGGCGTAAAGGCAAGTCGGCAAATGTCTCCGTTGGATTGCCGCCCGATTTTTGCCAGCCGCTCGATACTGTCATTTAATCGATCGCCGTTCACCGTTAACCGTACTGTACTGTTCACCATCACCTCTAACCTTCCTACGCTCAAAATGATTTTTTCTTCTGTCGGTTTTTCTATCTGTTTTTTCTACCTTTTTTATCTTTTCTTCGATTCGTTCTCTAATTTATTCTCTAATTTGTTTTCTGATTTGTTCTTAACGTTAATTACTTTGCTGCATCCGAGTGATGCAAATGCTCAATGCTTTTGATCACCCTGGCTTTGCTGGCAGTGAGATGGTCTTGAATCGCTTGAGCGGCTGCCGATCGATCGCGCTGAGCAATTGCCTCATAAATCTGCCGATGCTCTCGCCGTACTTCCAGCACTTCTGGATCATGCCGCAGGGTTTCCATTCGCAATAACGCCATTTTGTCGAATACCTGATCGAGCAGAAACACTAGCCAGGGATTGTTTGCGCTCTCAGCGATCAGGTGATGAAAGCAATAGTCGAGGTTAAGGAGGCGATCGGCACAGGTTTTAGAACGGGGAGCATCAGAGCTTTCCAGCGTCAGCAAATGTTCTGCGTCGGTGACGTATTGCGCCAACTGCTGAATCTGGCTCTGGCTAGCGTGCTGGCAGGCTCCAACCACTGAAAGCTGCTCTAGCGCAAGCCGACAATCATAAAGCTGCATCGCGTCTGTTGCTGAGATCGCCGTAACCCGCAGTCCACCGCTGCCGTCTGCTGTGACTAATCCCTCGCGCTGGAGCTGGCGAATTGCCTCTCGAATCGGGGTGCGGCTTACCTGGAGCTGCTGAGCAAGCTGAGTTTCAACTAGCCGATCGCCCGGAGCTAACTGACCTGCAAGAATGCTCGATCGCAGTGCCTCGTAGGTCTGCTGATGCAATGATTTGGTGCGCTGAATGGGTGGTGCAGAAACGTTCAACAAGACACCTCCAAAAAACAAGCGATCGCCGTTCAGTTTGCTTAAGGTTGAGTTCGCCTAAGGGCAATCAGTTAAAGCCAGATGCAGTAAACCTAGATGCAGTAAAGCGGTGTTGAAACCTATGATG
>NZ_JACJOR010000598.1:2500-4964 GCF_014695615.1 Leptolyngbya sp. FACHB-711 | reverse complement strand
AATTACCCTGGCATCGAGCTATTGTTGCAGGAAGCAACCCTCCAACTATCGTCGCCGTTTCAGCGTTTCACACCTGAGTTCGGGATGGGTCAGGGTGGGTCCACCGTACCATAGACACCAGGAATATTAAAATAAAGCGTTTTACAAAAAGTGAACGCTTAAAAACTGCATAGCTACTTGTCAAGTCATTTATCAAACTACCTACGTTTGTGAAGTCAAGCCCTCGGTCTGTTAGTACAGCTCGACTGCATGTGTTACCACACTTCGATCTACTGCCTATTAACCTGTGGTCTACAGGTGACCTTACTGACTTAAAGTCATGGGAGCACTCATCTTGAGGTGGGCTTCCCACTTAGATGCTTTCAGCGGTTATCCACTCCGCACTTGGCTACCCTGCGTTTACCGTTGGCACGATAACAGGCACACCAGCGGTGCGTTCCTCCCGGTCCTCTCGTACTAAGGAGGACTCCTCTCAATGCTCCAACGCCTGCACCGGATATGGACCGAACTGTCTCACGACGTTCTGAACCCAGCTCACGTACCGCTTTAATGGGCGAACAGCCCAACCCTTGGCACGTACTTCCGCACCAGGTTGCGATGAGCCGACATCGAGGTGCCAAACCTCCCCGTCGATGTGAACTCTTGGGGGAGATCAGCCTGTTATCCCTAGAGTAACTTTTATCCGTTGAGCGACGGCACTTCCACGCGCATACCGTCGGATCACTAAGGCCGTGTTTCCACCCTGCTTGAGTTGTCACTCTCACAGTCAAGCGTTCTTCTGCCTTTACACTCTGCGGCTGATTTCCAACCAGCCTGAGAACACCTTTGCGCGCCTCCGTTACCATTTAGGAGGCGACCGCCCCAGTCAAACTGCCCCCCTGATACGGTTCCCTCCCCAGATCATGGGTGAGGGTTAGAATTCTAGCTCTGACAGAGTGGTATCTCACCGTTGACTCCATTGTCCCCACAAGGACAACTTCATAGTCTCCCACCTATCCTGCGCAGTCAAAGCCCGAACCCAATACCAGGCTACAGTAAAGCTTCATAGGGTCTTTCTGTCCGGGTGCAGGTAGTCCGTATCTTCACAGACACTCCTATTTCGCCGAGTCTCTCTCCGAGACAGCATCCAGATCGTTACGCCTTTCGTGCGGGTCGGAACTTACCCGACAAGGAATTTCGCTACCTTAGGACCGTTATAGTTACGGCCGCCGTTCACCGGGGCTTCGGTCGCCAGCTTTAGCCTTACGGCCTGACCGACTTCCTTAACCTTCCGGCACTGGGCAGGCGTCAGCCCCCATACTTCGTCTTGCGACTTCGCGGAGACCTGTGTTTTTGGTAAACAGTCGCCTGGATCTCTTCACTGCGACCAGCTCTCGCTGGCACCCCTTCTCGCGAACTTACGGGGTCATTTTGCCGAGTTCCTTAGAGAGAGTTATCTCGCGCCCTTTAGTTTTCTCAACCTTCCCACCTGTGTCGGTTTAGGGTACGGGTCAATTTGCGTTAACGTACTTCGGGCTTTTCTTGGAAGCTTGACTTCACACACTTCGGGGACGTATCCCCTCGTACTCATGCCTCAGCTCAAGCTGTTTTCTCCAGCTCTCATCGCCTCGAACACTTAAACCGCTAACCAACATGCGGCTGTGCTAGCCTTCTCCGTCCCCCGGTACAACACAAATCAAGTATCGGAATTTTAACCGATTGTCCATCGACTACGACCTTCGTCCTCGCCTTAGGTCCCGACTAACCCTCCGTGGACGAGCCTTGCGGAGGAACCCTTGGGATTTCAGGGGATAGGATTCTCACCTATCTTTGCGCTACTCAAGCCGACATTCTCACTTCTGCTTCGTCCACACCTGCTTGCCGCTGATGCTTCACCCTACCGCAGAACGCTCCCCTACCACTTGTATTACAAGTCCACAGCTTCGGTATATCGCTTAGTCCCGTTCATTTTCGGCGCAGGAGCGCTTGACCAGTGAGCTATTACGCACTCTTTCAAGGATGGCTGCTTCTAGGCAAACCTCCTGGTTGTCTCTGCACTCCCACCTCCTTTACCACTGAGCGATAATTTAGGGACCTTAGCTGGTGGTCTGGGCTGTTTCCCTCTTGACGATGAAGCTTATCCCCCACCGTCTCACTGGTATGCTTGCCGATTGGTATTCTGAGTTTGACTCGATTTGGTACCGCTCTCGCAGCCCGCACCGAATCAGTGCTTTACCCCCAACCGTCATCACATACCGCTGCGCCTCAACACATTTCGGGGAGAACCAGCTAGCTCCGGGTTCGATTGGCATTTCACCCCTAACCACACCTCATCCGCTGATTTTTCAACATCAGTCGGTGCGGACCTCCACTTGGCTTTACCCAAGCTTCATCCTGGACATGGTTAGATCACCCGGGTTCGGGTCTATAAACACGGATTATCGCCCTATTCAGACTCGCTTTCGCTTTGGCTTCGGCATTTCCG
>NZ_JACJOR010000597.1:0-8947 GCF_014695615.1 Leptolyngbya sp. FACHB-711 | reverse complement strand
ACCAAATTTAGTTTGGAATTCTAAAACAAAATGGGAGCTTGCAAAAGCAATTAAAATGATCCAACTTAAACAGCTAGGAATTAAATATCTTTCTATAAAAATAGGTTTAACTGTCCGTGAAATAAGCCAAACAAAAATAGGAACCAAAAGAAAACTAAGTGCAAATAGTAACAGGGGAAGCTCTAAATTTCTTTGAGTTCTTTGAGTTCTTTGCTGATTTTGGAAGCTTTCATGGTTGAAATGAGAATCATTTTGTCTGAATGATTTGAGCAGCAATAAACTACTAGCAGTTAGAATGATCCAACCTAGAGCACGAGCTTGGAAGAAGGATGATGAACTCAAATTCATCAAACTGGTCAGATTATTGAGAGCGGGAATGGGAATCCATGTACGAGGTCTACCCGCATCTGCCTGAATGAGGAGAGTAGGGATATAGAAAATCAGCGAAAGGCAACCAAGAATAATAGATAGATAAATTCTTGTCTTAAAAACCTTACAGTAGGCATCCCAAACTAACTGTGTTAGGAAGATAGCCCCGCTGTAAAAGATACCAAATAGATGAGTATGAACAATCGCCGCGTGTATGAAAGTATTACACAACAAACCCCATCGGTTTAGTTTGTCAGATCGATTTAATATATCAAACTGCAATAGACCCAGTGAGCAGACTGCCAAAAACAACCCATACATTCGAGCCTCTGCATTTTGGTCCAGGATAATTCCTGACGTACAAAATACAGTTAACAGTCCAAGCGCAGAGGGTAGAAAGCGATAGGTTCGACGAAGGGTTATCCAAGTAATAATGGCAGCAACACAAAGTCCTAAGCAAGAAAACAGGCGCAGCGATAGTTCTCCTATACCAAAGAATCTAGCCCAGACCCACCCAAATAAGAAATAGAGGATGGGAGTGTTGTTTATTTTGTCGTTAAAAGCGACCAACATGTGGCTGAACGACGGGTCTGAGAGAAAATAATAGGAATAAAGCTCATCATTCCAATAATATTTTTTGAATGAAACGATGACACAAGCGACTATTAGGGTGATCGAAATAAGCAAAGGAATAATATAACTCCAATCCCATACCTCTTTAAATTTCGTGTTGCTCCTAAACATTGAACACCTCATTTACTTGTTCTTAAATACCACTCGATCGCTGATAGCATAGTTCATTGCCGACCCTATCACGATTCCAATCAAGCTATTAACGGCGTAGTTAATGCCCATCTAATCTAGAAGGAGAAACAAAATGAAATCTCTTGCCGCAATCGATGCGCTACAAGACAAGTGATACAAAGGAATCTCTTGCCTAAAAATTTTGCGTATTGGCCAGTTATGGCTCGACCAAACCCAAAGCCGATAAATGGCAAAGCTAAAAAGTACTAAGATTTCGATCGAAATAAAGTTTGCTAGGTTACGCCAAGCCGGTTGCCCCAAGCTGAAAGATTTAACCGGAATCGCTAGGAGTAGGGTATTAAAGGCGGCTGAAATGATACCGCAGATGAGAAACCGAACAATACGATGCTTGAACAGCTTTCCTAAGCTACTTAAACTCTTAGTGAAGAAGATAGAAAACATGATCTTTAATGGCTAAGCACCATATCTTGGCACCATCGCCCAATGTTTGTAGTGAAAATCTCCTCCAGGATGTCTTTGACTGTATAGGTTAAATTCCAATCTGGATAGTGATCTTTGAACTTTTGAACATCGCTGATCCACCAGATATGATCGCCAATGCGGTTAGGCTCTGCATAGCTCCAGTTCAATTTCTTGTCTGCGATCGCTTCACAGTACTGGATTGCTTCCAGCATCGAGCAATTGCTGAAGCGACTGCCCCCAATGTTATAGACTTCTCCCCTACACGGATTCTGGTAGAAGTGATAGAACGCATTCACCAGGTCAAAGCTATGAATGTTGTCTCGCACCTGCTTTCCTTTGTAGCCAAACACTTGGTAAGGTTGACCCGTCATGGTGCATCCCATCAGGTACGATAAAAAGTCATGTAGTTTCATTCCAGAGTGACTGGGATCCGTTAAACACCCTCCCCGAAATACGGCAGTCCTCATCCCAAAGTAGCGACCATATTCTTGAACCAGTATGTCTGCTGCCACCTTTGAAGCTCCAAATAGCGAGTGCTTGAACTGGTCGATACTCATGGACTCATCAATGCCGCGATCGTAGTAGGAGTGGGTTTCAGCAATTTCCCATCGCAGTTCCTGTTCAACGAGCGGTAGATTATTGGGTGTGTCTCCATATACTTTATTCGTTGAACAAAAAGTGAATACCGCATTGGGACAGCTCTGGCGCGTATTCTCCAGTAAAACCAGCGTGCCGTTTGCATTGACGCTGAAATCTATGGAGGGATCTTTCGCTGCCCAGTCATATGATGGTTGAGCCGCTGTGTGAATAATGAGACGAATATCCTGGTTATAGGTCTTGAAGATATTGGAGATAACTTCTTGATCCCGAATGTCAGCGTTGTGATGAATGTATCGATCGCCATAGCACTGTAAAAGACGATCGCGGTTCCATTTGGTTGAGGCATCTGCACTAAAAAAGACTTGGCGCATATTGTTATCGATGCCAACCACAGTGTAGCCTTTGTCACAAAAAAACTGTACTGCTTCAGAGCCAATTAGTCCAGCCGATCCGGTCACAATGATGATGTTCATACTGGTTGCTCTACTTGCTCTTTCGTCAAAATTTTGAATGGGCAAACAACAACTCCATCAAAATCAGGTCTGGTACCAAGCTGTTCAGCCCCCACATCAATTACTTCAATTTCAAAGGCGGACTCAATGTGGTCAAACACCACCCCCCGCTCAGGGTTTGCTAACCAGAGACCAAATACATAGATTCCCGGATTGAGATAAAGGTGTTCAATCTGAAGATGAACCACATTTCGTCCCCTTTTCAGAAAGATAGTCTGTCCTAATGAAAGGGTGTCCGCATTGACTAACTTCGTTCCGCTCTGGTCAAACAAAATTACAGCTAGGCTATTAATCGATCGCTCTGCGTCTGAGACGATTTGTAAAAGAAAATGAACAGGCCCACCCGAATAAGGCTGCGATCGAACCGATTCCTGCAAGCTGCCGTATTTAACCGCTGTAAAACGAGCTTCTCCGGTTCCGCTGCGAATCGTATTGGCCATGCTGATCCATTCTAGAGGCGAAACCTGGGTATCACCGGAAGACATATAGCGAGCAACCAAACGGGTTGTATTGCCGAAGTCAACGAGTCTGCCCTGCTCAAATATTAAGCTCTGAGGGCAGAGCCGTTGCACTGCGTTCATATTGTGGCTAACAAACAGCACCGTCCTGCCCTCGTTCTCCGCCACGTCCTGCGTCTTACCCAAGCATTTTTTTTGAAACGACACGTCTCCTACTGCCAAAACTTCATCGACGATCAAAATTTCTGGCTCTAAGTGAGCCGCAACAGCAAAAGCAAGACGAACATACATGCCTGAAGAGTAGCGTTTGATGGGCGTATCAAGGAATCGTTCAACTTCGGCAAACGCAACAATTTTGTCAAACTTTCGTTTGATCTCAACTTTACTCATGCCTAAAATTGCGCCGTTGAGAAAGATATTTTCCCTTCCCGTAAGTTCTGGGTGAAATCCTGTGCCCACCTCTAAAAGGCTCGCAACTCTGCCCCTGATAGAAACTCTGCCGCGAGTCGGTTCCATAATTCGGCTGAGAATTTTTAGCAGCGTTGACTTTCCAGCTCCGTTACGACCGATAATTCCAATACGATCGCCCTGTTTAATTTCAAACGAAACATCTTTCAGTGCCCAAAATTCTTCACGAGTTGGATTCAGATGATGTAGCTTGTCAGGCTTCAATAGCGTTCGGGTAAGCGATTTGGCACCATCGCTCAATACATCACGTAGAGTCTTGTAGCTGCGCCCCTCTTCCTGATGTCTGATAATATATTTCTTGCTCAGGTTTTCAACTCGAATCACCCTACTGGACATCTGCTACACTCCCTAGATTTCCATCGCTTTTCATGAAAACAGCAGCTTTGGATAGATCAAATTACATCAGCAAACGTCCGTTCAACTTTGCGAAAATACCAGATCCCAGTTACCAGCATTAGTAAAACTAGTGCGATCGAAAGCAAAAAACTAGATAGGTCAATAAACGTCTCCTTTCCCAGAATTGCCCACCGAAATCCATCAATCACACTCACCATGGGATTGAGTGAATAAACGAGACGCCACTGTGGTGGTACAATGCTGCTGCTAAAGCCAACTGGAGAAATATATAAACCCAACTGGACGATAAACGGAACGATGTAGCGAAAATCCCGATATTCAACATTTAATGCTGCCAGCCATAAACCGACTCCCATGGCTGCTGCAAAGGCAACCAGGATGAATATCGGTAATGTCAGAATCTTCCAGGTTGGGATAAAGTCGTACCATACCATCAGTCCAACCAGGATCATGCCGGAGATCATGAAATCGACAAAGCTGACGATCACTGCACTGGTTGGCACAATTAAGCGCGGAAAGTAAACCTTTGAAAGCAGATTGGCATTACTGATTAAGCTATTACTGCACTCACTTAACGCACTTGAGAAAAATTGCCAGGGTAACATCGCTGAAAAGACGAGGATAGGGTAAGGAATACCCTCAGACGGCAAGTTTGCAAGATTACCAAAAACAACGGTAAATACAACCATGGTCAGGAATGGTCGGATCAATGCCCAAGTTACACCAATGACGGTTTGCTTATAGCGCACCAAAACATCACGCCACGCCAGGAAGTAGAACAGTTCCCGATAATTCCAGAGATCCTTCCAGTATTGGTGTTCAGCTTGGCCCGCCTCAATTACCAGTTCGTAGGGTTCCCAGTCATTGCGGTTATTTGTATTGTGCCTGCGGTGCTTCAGCATAGGAAGAATGGTGTTCCAAACCAGGAGTTAAAGAAAATCGCACACTGTTCCGGCAGTCCTTTCAAAACGAGGCGTTGCTGAATAAGCATATGATACGCCCCCCTAGCCCCCCAACTTTGGGGGGAACCAGAATTCAAAGTCCCCTAGCATTGGGGGATTTAGGGGGCGATGCAGAAGCTAAATTTACACCGTTCATATCCCGATTCAGCAACGCCCAAAACGACACTCAAGCAAGAACCTGTAAACCTAATACGCACCGAAACCAGTAAGAACTTTTGGAATCGTCATCAGCAAAATTTGAAAGTCTTTCCAGAGCGACCAGGACTTTAGATATTCCAGGTCAAGCTGGCTGACCGTGTCCAGGTCAACTAGATGCGATCGCCCTAAAACCTGCCATAAGCCTGTGATCCCCGGTAATGCTCTAAGTCGATGCAGATCTTCGTGCTTGATCCGAATTGCATCATAAATCGTCCAGGGCTGTGGACCTACCAGGCTCATCTCACCGCGCAACACGTTAATTAGCTGAGGTAATTCATCCAGACTATATTTCCGCATAAAACGCCCGATCGGTGTTACTCTCGGGTCATCTTTGTGCTTATGCAAGCCTTGCTGAGATCCCATGATGGTATGGTGAGTCTCCTCAGCATTAACAACCATCGTACGAAACTTCCAAATCTTAAATAGTCTTCCCCGACCCCCAACACGCCATTGCCTAAAAAAGATAGGACCTGGCGATGAAAGCTTAACCAGGACCATTAAGAACGCCATAAGCGGGCTTAGGACAAGAAGCATCAGTGCCGACAGGAACCAATCGATGAATCGCTTCGTTCGCCAGCCGAGTGAAGAACACTGGTTACGAAATTCCGCAGAAGGCAGCACAGTCAAAAAAACAGGTCTATTTGCATCATGACAAGCATCTGCCCAAGACTGCAATGCTGTTTCGCTTAACTTAATATTAAGGCAAACTGCTGCAACGCTAGAGAGCCGCAAGCAATCCTTAAGCCACTGTTCGCTTCTTAATGCCGGGATACCAGCATCGGAAGCATTCGCAGCATTTACAAATAAAAAATTGCTTCTCCAACATAAGGTTACGTTGGAGAATGTAGGAATATCAAGCTCTACCCAAGAGCTATTCTCTAGCCTTAACACCTTGATGTTAGTGAGGCGAATTCGTGTTGCAGTCATATAAATAGATTTGAAAGGCTTGAACAGGTCACACGAAACCCAACCTTGATTTAGTATTTGTAGAACCCTTATAAATTCCGCTATGGGACTAGTAGTAACTTTAACTACGTTCTACGACTGCTGCATTAACTTGAATTTATCGCTTACGAACTGACACCGCAATTGCCTCGCTATTTAACGCTTTAGCAGCCTAATGTTTGGTTGGATAGTTTAATTCAAGAACATATACGGTCTTTTTGAAAAAGCAAATCTACCTTTGGGATGAGTTACCCTCACAACACCCTGTACCAGTCTTAACAGAGCAGAGAGCAAAAATGATGTAAAAGAGTATGAACCCGAAGCAGATTTTCCCCGATAATAAAAGCTAATACAAATGCTGGTAGAGTCATGAAAATGCATCATCTTATCATAGCAGTCTAGTATTTTTGGTACTGATGAGCTGTTACAGGGTATCAGTCGGCATAAGCAGGCTGGCTTAGGTAATCAAGGAGCCATTTTGAACTGTGTTGAGCAACACTCACGAGTATCTATTTTTAAATTAGCTAAGTGTAAATTAGCTAAGTTCAATAAAGTCACGAAGGATTGGACAATTTAGGGTTAATGCCTTAGAGTTTAGGGCTCTTGTTCAGTCCTTAATTAAAATTACTAGCTTGCCTGATTCAATTTCTACGTATTTCGCACAGGAGTTTTTACTACTCCACGTATAAATTGTTCGTTAGTCCTGCAATAATAATGAGCTGAGAAAAGTAAGCTATGAAGGTCGCACTAATACATGACTATCTGACGCAGCGAGGTGGTGCTGAACGAGTCTTTGAACTGCTCTGCCAGCATTTTCCAGACGCTGATGTTTTTGCGTCTTTATATAGCCCAGACACAACGATCGACTTAGGGGATCGTCCAGTTCAAACAACTTATCTACAAAATATTCCGGGATCAACTCACTTCTTCAGGCTACTTGCCCCTCTGTACTTTCAAGCCTTTAAAGCACTTGATCTACAGGAGTACGACCTAATTATTAGCAGCACCAGTGGCTTTGCTAAAGCTGTCCGCAAGCGACCTGATGCAAAACACATCTGCTTCTGCCACAACGTGACTCGCTTTCTCTGGGATACTAAAACCTATCTAAGGGAATATAGACAGTACAAAAGGTTCTACCCGTTGCTGGAAAAGATTTTTCAGCGGATGCGGAAGGCTGACTTAGACGCTTCTAGCAGTCCTGATTTATACATTGCCAACTCTACAACGGTCGCAAACCGCATTCAGCGCATCTATAATAAGCCTGCGCTCGTAGCACACTATCCGATCGACATCACCAAATTTATTTTTTCTAGCCAGAAGGACAATTTTTTTCTCGTTTCTTCCCGGTTACTGAGCTACAAGCGGATTGATGCTATTGTAGAAGCCTTCAACTGGTTGGGGTTGCCCCTGCTTATTGCTGGAGAAGGTCCACAGCAAGGACAGTTGAAAGCTAAAGCGTTAGAAAATGTACAGTTTTTGGGATATGTGAGTGATGTAGAGCGCAGTTATCTTATGTCTAAAGCCAGTTCCGTAATTGTTGCAGCACTGGAAGATTATGGTTTGGTACCGATCGAAGCAAATGCTAGCGGTACACCCGTACTTGCCTTTGGTGCAGGTGGCGTTCTAGATACTCAAATTCCAGGAGTTACGGGTCTTTTTTTTAATCGGCAGACCCCCGATGCGATTCAGGCGACTGTTCTTGCATCTAAAACAGTGCAATGGAGCTATGAAGCCATTCGCGCTCATGTCCTCACCCAATTTACGGATAAAGCTTTCTTTCAACAAGTCGATAAGATTTTAAATAAAGTGCTAGATTGCTAGTACTCTAAGTTGGATTTTTTACGTTTCTACAGAGCCATATTTCGGTAGTCGTAACGACGATGACCAATAAGGACAAGATCAATTCAGCAGTAGAAGAGAGCGATCTAGGCTACGGTGACCTATTTGCTGTTCTTTTACGTCGTCGCTTCTGGATACTCGGCTCTATGAGTATTACGATCGCGATCGCAGCGCTATTAGCCGTACGGGAAAAGCCTGTTTATCAAAGTTCAATGCGGCTTCTGGTTGAACCTAACTATCCAAGCTCACAGGCACAATCGAATGTAGTCAATAATCCACTAGCTCCTAACGGTGAGGAGGACTACGCGACTCAAATTAACTTGATGCGTAGCGGCCAATTTCTACGGCGAGCAGTTGATGCTTTAAGGAATGAGTATCCAGATTTAGGTGTTAACGAAGTTTCAAAATCACTTAAGCTCTCTCAAGTCGTAGAGAATGAAACTCAGACTAAAATCTTTGAAGCGGTATATACCAGTGACGAGCCGATAAAGGCACAGAAGATTTTAGAAACCCTTCAAAAAGTATATCAAGACTATAACTTACAGCAGCAGGAACTCCGTTTGAACCGTGGTCTTGCAACAATTAATAAACAGCTTCAGGAGTCGCGTAAGAACTTGATTGATGCTCAAGCAGAGTTAGAACAGTTTTTAGGAAAATCTAGATTAGTTCAACCTCAGGAGCAGGCATCCTCCGCTTTAGGAGCACTCAGCCAGATTCAGCAAACGGAGCAAACGACCCGTACAGAATATGATGAAGCGCGTGCTCGTTATCTAACTATTCAGCGGCAGCTTGCCCTATCGCCTCAGGCGGCGCTCATTACTGCTCGGCTCAGTCAGTCGGAACGCTATCAATTTCTACTTGGGGAATTACAAAAAACTGATTTTGGGCTGGCAGGACTACGAGTCACCTATTCAGATGCTGCTCCTCCAGTGCAATCCCTACTAGCACAACGGCAAAGCCAGATTCGTTTATTACAGGAAGAGGTTACGCGAATCGTCGGTTCCGTCGCCGC
>NZ_JACJOR010000596.1:0-4471 GCF_014695615.1 Leptolyngbya sp. FACHB-711 | reverse complement strand
GCCAATTTATAATACGACGGTCTTCGGTAGTAGAAGAGGCAAGAAGTTGACCCTGAGAATCAAAGACACGCACTATTACTGTTTCGGCTTGACCATGGAGTTGCATAAGCTGCTGAACGCGCTGAAGATTCTGCTGTTCCAGCTCGTCTGCCACACTTTCACCGATCGCTGTTGCCCAATTTCCTAAATCGGTCTGCCGCATCTCTATGAAATAGGTGGAGAGCGATTGCAGTAGGAAACCAGCCATTAATGAAGTTCCTAACCCAGTAAGCAGCCAATAGGTCACTAGCAGCTTTGTGTGTAGAGAATTCCATTTGATTGAGCGGAACAGTTTAAGCTGCATTGTTGCTAATCTACCTATCGTAGGTCCTCTCCTGCCGATTGCGGTCGCAAAACTGCTTTGATCCGCGCTAATAGTTCACCAGTATTAAAGGGTTTTGTAATGTAGTCGTCTGCTCCAGCATTAAGTCCCCACGCTTTATCGATATCTTGATCTTTTGCAGTCAGCATGACGATCGGAACATTGGAAAAAGCCCGAATTCGCCAGCACACTTCCATGCCGCTCACCTCCGGCAGCATTAAGTCCAGCAAAATTACATCGGGAACCTGCTTATGAAATAGTTTTAATGCAGAAGCACCATCTGATGCGGTTGTGACTTCGTACCCCTCTTTCTGCAAGGCATAAGTCAAGCTATCGCGCAGCGGTGCTTCATCATCAACAAGTAGAACGTGAGGCATAACCAATTCAATTACTCTACTAGCAAGATTATAATTCTTGTGTCTATTTTCATCCTCCTGTTTGAGTGTACAGCTTACTACGCGGTTCTGAAACAACGTCTAATCAGGTCGTGAATCGATACACTGAAACACGAATTTAACGAATTTAACGATCGCCCATTCTTCCTCACATTGAAAGCCGCCCATCATCCCGCAACCCTGATGCGCTGCGAGTTCTAGTAAAGCCGAAATAAGCAGCAATGAGGGCAGTTACAGCGTGCAGCCAGATATCATGACCAAAGATGGGAATTAACCCAAACGTTGTATTCAGTACGGGGAGGAAGCCTATGATCGTGAGCAATCCATAGAAAATCGCCAATCCCCGGCAGTAAGTTCTTGCACTGCTATATCGGCGGTAGGAAAGTAGTCCCAAAACCCAACTGCTAAATGCACAATGTTATGCAAAACGTTGATTGGAAAGAGACCCATCAGATAGCCATAGCCTGCATTAACAGCCAGTTGAGGAGCAGCACCGGGAGTTGCAACCATACCAGGAATGAAGCCGAGAATTCCAACCAGAACGTAAACGATGCCGCTAATAAAGCGAAATATCGTGCTCCCATAGACGCTCCTTTGAATTGGAAAAAGAGGTTTCGTAAGATGTGGGCTCTGTTCACTTTTCTACTCACCTTTTTGCTCACCATGATGAATAGTAAGTGTGAGGAGTGTGAATTGCTTTATCTTCGAAAGCCGATCGTCTTTTCACCTCAACCTTAAGTTATGGCTAGTACCATAATTCCTCTATCTATAGGAACAAATTCTTAACACTGCAAGGTTATTTATTCAACAACTGTTGAAAAAAATAGTTTATGCCAGCGCTCTAGGGATAGAGAATAGGAAAAAGCAGCCTAAGGTTGAACAACATCAGAACGAGATTTAGTTAATCAAAAACCGCTTCTATCTTAAGATAGAGAACGATTCCTACCAAAGGGGTAAATGATTTTGGTATGGTGTCGGTTGTATCTATTGCCTATTATGAAAACCTCTGTTCAAGCTGTTTTGCTATCGATCGGCGACTAAGATTCTAAGCAAAGCTTTAAACGGAAATTTATCCATTTCTACAAAGCTCCTTGGGCAATTGCTGCATCACTCGCTGAAACGGAGCTGAATTGTTTAATGCTTGAGATAAAATCAATGCTCCTTGAATAGCGATCACTGCATTCTCTCCTTGCTGGTGAGCCAGGCTTTTATTCATTCCCGCTGCGGTAAGGACATTGGCGATCGCATCGATCCAAATTTGATAGAGGGCTTGGACGCGATTGTGAAACACATCACGGGCAGAACCTAATAAGAGAATGGCTGAGAGGCAGGGCTGTTTTCCTCCGTCGTACACTTCACTCAGGCGATCGCACATCTGCTGTAGTTGAGCTAGCGGATCGCCTGGGGTTTTAAGCTTTTGCACAATGTTTTGATCTATCCAGCGTTCCAGGTAATCCAGCACCGCTTCAACCATTTCATCTTTGCCGCCAGGGAAGTGGTGGTAAAGGCTGGCTTTCCCCAATCCGGTTGCTGCAGAGATTTTGGCTAGCGTTGCGCCGTCGTAGCCGTGTTGCCGAAACAGACATAACAGGGATGGAATGTAGGTTTCTTTCGGCATTGGTTTTTTTGGACATTGAAGGGTTGGCGTGAAAGGTTGGCGTTGGCTGATTGACATTATACCGAACGAACGGTACAGTTAGTTATACCGAACGAACGGTACAGTTCAACTGTATAGTTTTTGGAAAGAATCAATTAGGCAAACCATCATGATTCAGCTTTACGGTCACGAACTGTCTGGCAACAGCTACAAAGTTAAATTGATGCTGTCGCTGCTGGGTTTAGAGTCTGTTTGGATTAAAGTCGATTTGCTAAAAGGCACACACAAACAGCCCGAATTCCTGGCACTCAATCCGTTTGGACAGGTTCCAGTTCTGGTGGATAGAGAAGCGGTGCTGGCAGATGCTCAAGCAATTTTGGTGTATCTGGCTCGACAGTATGGCGGCGAATCCTGGTTGCCATTAGATCCAGAGGGGATGAGTCGCGTGATGCGCTGGCTTTCCACCACTGCCGGAGAAGTGCGTCAGGGTCCAGAATCGGCTCGTCTCTATCACTTGTTCAAAGCCACCAGCATCAATCTGGAACGGGCAACTCAAAAATCAGAATTTATTCTGACGCAGCTAAACGATCGTTTAGCAGAACAAAACTGGCTGGAATTGGGACATCCTACGATCGCCGATGTCGCTGTGTTTCCCTATGTCGCGCTCGCACCAGACGGCAAGATTGATCTTACGCCTTACCCCAATGTGCTCGCCTGGATCGATCGCATTAAACATCTTCCCGGTTTTGTTGGCATGACTGGCATTTCGGAACCCGTTACCGCTTAGGAGAACATCATGTCCCGCAAGTTTGGCGAAATTGCCTTTACGCCCGAAGTGAAAGCGGCACAAGCAGAACGCGGCTCGCGTCAAACCTACGAAAAATACATTGCGAATGGTCCTGCAAACGATGCGATCGCTCCAAAAGTTGCAGATTTTATTGCACAGCTCGATGGCTTTTATTTCGGAACGGTCAGCTCTAACGGCTATCCTTATATCCAGTTTCGCGGCGGTTCACCAGGATTTCTAAAAGTGCTGGATGAGAAAACGCTGGGCTTTGCTGACTTTTCGGGCAATGTGCAGTACATCACGATCGGGAATTTATCGGGGAACGACAAAGCGTTTTTGTTTTTGATGGATTACCGTCATCGTAAACGCATCAAGATTTGGGGCAGAGCCGAATTTATCGAAGGAGAATCAGAATGGACTGAACGACTGCGCGTTCCCGGTTATCCTGCGGTAATTGAGCGATCGATTCTCTTTCATGTAGAAGCCATCAGCGAAAACTGTCCGCAGCACATTCCCATCCGTTATTCAGAAACTGAAGTCGAAGCAATGATAGCTCCTTTGCGCGATCGAATTGCTGAGTTGGAACAAGAGCTAGAACGTAAGTTAGAACATGAGCTAGAACGTAAGTTAGAACATGAGCTAGAACATTAGCTTGGAGCAACCGCCTGGAGTAACCGTTTAGACAAACGGCTCCATAAACGGTTATTTGAACAGTGGCAGTGATCCTGCATCGCTCCCGAATGCTACTTTATGTTTAGCGAGTTATGTCTCGTGAAGCTGCTGTCGTAGTTCCTGCTTGCGTTTCTCTGGAATGTCTCGCCAATCGATATTCAGAATTACCCCTTTTAATGCCCAAAGCAGGTTGAGCGAAACAAGCGGATGATTTTCACGAATCAACTGAAATGCAGTTATTGCGCCACACTTCTGTAAATCATCTAATGTATCAATGTCAATTTCGTAAAGCCATTGACGCGAAACCTTACCAATATTTCTGATCTTCACTACGTCAGCGTTCTCCTTCGTTGTATTCTATTCATTTCAACTGCTGGGAAAAATTTAACTATGTCTGATTCAACTCATCGTCCTCCCCTGCCTCCATTCACGCTGGAAACTGCAAAGGCAAAAGTGCAAGCCGCTGAAGATGCCTGGAACACGCGCAATCCTGAACGAGTTGCTTTGGCATACACCGAAGATTCTGAATGGCGAAATCGAGCGGAGTTTATTCATGGCCGAGCGGCGATCGTGGAGTTTCTCAAGCGCAAATGGGCAAAAGAACTCGACTATCGGTTAAAAAAAGAACTTTGGTGTTTTATGGACAATCGAATTGCGGT
>NZ_JACJOR010000595.1:0-7090 GCF_014695615.1 Leptolyngbya sp. FACHB-711 | reverse complement strand
ATAAATCGGGTTGCGCGATCGACCCCAGACATCAGCAATGGCAAAGCTCCGCCCTAAATCCACATCGTAGTACTTGTCCCCGGCAAAGATGTAGCTCTTACCGTCAGAACCACGCACGATAGCACTGATCGCAGCATCGAGTTTGCCCTCAGCTTTTTGTGCAGCCCGTGGGGTGGCAGGGGTTAGGGTCAAAACGGGATCGTCTAAGTGGTTGAGTTTTTGCCAGCTACCACTGCTCAACGCATAGTTAACACCCCGTTCCTGGGTTACTGCCTGAATATTGGCAAAGTTGTGATCGGTATAATGTTTGTCGTTATCTTCATCACTAATGACAACATGGAAGCTATCTCCTTTAAACAGATAAACTTGGCGTCGATCGGCAAAAGCCGCATCCAGTCCATCAGGGAAAGTAGCTGACATTCCTCGAAACCGAGGTTCCTGGGATAAGCGGCGAGTGGAACGAGGATAGCCCGGTTCTACAGTACTGTAGTTGCTGCCTTCGTAGCGGAACATTTGATCGCCAGAGAACAGATAAGTATGCATTGCTGTCCTATCAACAAGCTGACCGTTAGCAGCCTGTTCTTCCCAGCGAGATTCAACCACGAAAGCAGCATCAACCTTACCTGTTCTGTCGATATTGTTACGAATCTTTCCCCAAAACTTGTTGGTTAAGCGAGGATAGCCATTATCAAGCCTATGCAGGTTGGGGTCGGAAAAGCGCAGGTACTTAGAGTTGTAGAATAAATAAGTTTTACCGTCGGTACCGGTAAAACCAGCGGTAATGTGATCACCTTCGTTAATACCAACCAAGGAGCGATCGAATTGCTCGGCGAGAATTTTCGGCTCCGACCACCAGCGACTAGCGTGGTTATGTTCAATGTAATAGTTACCTGCAAACAGATAGATCCTGCCATTAGGACCATTCATGATCGCATCAATTCGAAAGTCGGCAGCACCCCCTATGAAGCTCTCCGGCAGGCTCCAAAAAGCATTGTTTACTGTTGCAGGAAATACTTCAATCTCGTCTACATCTGGACGATTGGCAAGTACTGTTTCAATGGTTCTCGCGTTGGAATCTACTGCGTCTACTTTTAAGTAATCATCTTCATCCCGACGTAGGGTAGAGTAGCTTGTGTAAATGCTTTCGTTCTCACGGTTTGTACCAAACAAGTATGTTTTATTTCCCAACACAACTGCCCCATTAACACGGGTCAATCCTTCCCAATCCTGGGCAATATTGCGTGGAAAACCGTCGTCCACCTGCGTATAGTCGCTACCAGAGTAGCGCACGTAGTGGTCACCCGAAAACAGATAGGTGTAGCCATCCAGTCCCACAAAGGCTGCGTCCACTCGACCGTTATCGGCAATCCCATTTAAGACTTTTCCCCACTTTATACGGGCGTCTCCAGTTATCGGGATTTTAGTTGTTGAATCGAGCGCGACATAATCATCACTCCGGAATAGATAGATGCGATCGTCCTGTCCATGCAGTGTTGCATCAATACCAGAAACAAATTCGTCGGGGAGGGTAGGGAATTCTTGGTGCAGAGATTTGGGATAGCCTGCTTCTGGCTGTAGGTTGGCGAGTTCAATACTGCCCGCGTATTTAACCACCTTATCGTTGAGGAAGAATAGGTAGTGCCCCTGGCTAGCCAATGCTGCGTCAATGTGATCTGCATGACCAAAATCGTATTTACTGTGTCCCCACATTTCAGTAACCGACTGCACACGTCCATCTTGTGAAGAGACATAGCGATTTTCTAGAAAGGCATAGCTACGACCATCCAAACCGTCAAACATCGGTCCTAAGTCGCGATCGAAAGATGACGGTAGCTGAATGGGTAGGTTCTCGTTGTTCCATTCTTCGGTAATGAGTTTGGGATAGCCCTGATCGACAGTAGGCTGAACAGCATTTTCCTGACTTTCAGGATTAAGGATGAAATTGACATTTGAATAGCGCACGTACTGGTCATTGACAAACAGGAAGAGCCGCTCTGCTGCATCGACATAAGCAGCGTCGATCATCTCTAAGGTGTCAAAGTCGTTATCTACCTGCCCAAAGCGGTTCTCGCGCTTGTCCCAAGTATCAGCATTGGCATATTTCACATAATGAGACTCGCCACTGACTACAACCCAGGTGCCATAACGATCGATAAAAGCGGCATCAACCCGGTTCAACCTCTGATGTTTAAACAGTTGGCGAATGGGATCTTCTTTCAGGCGCTTTTGCCGTTCTTTATCCTCTCTTTGTTGCTCAATCAGGAGATCGTCACCTTTCTGACCAGCAGTCACCGTTTTTTTGTCGATCAAGGTGTAGTCTTCTGCCAGATAAATCCAGTAGTTATTTTCCTTAAATATGTAGATGAACTCCTCGCTGATTAAGACGGCGCCTATCGAGGTGATACCATCTGGCAAAATCAGATCCTCTGGGAACTTGGCAACCAGATCCTGATCCTTCAAGAACAAAGAAACTTCGTTGACATCGAGTTGTTGCTGATTAATCAACAGAGCCAGTTGCCGAATCCGCTTGACTGCCTGGAGATAGTGCATGTTGGCAGGCAGTTCATCCAGAGAACCTAGGGCATTGGCATTCTCAAGCAATGGCTGCAACCAAGCAAAATGGAGGTTGGTATCTGTTTTGAAGATAGCTGAGGACACTACCTTGATTGCGTCCAGGTCAATCCCTAAAACGGTTTGCAACTGTTCAAGAACTGCATCCTGCTGGGCATCGCTATATTCTTTTAGTGCCTGATGAACCGCTTTAACCGTACTATCAATCGCTTTAGCAATGTCATACAACTGGAAGAAAATTTCGGTGTCGTAATCACTAAAAGCCGGTATGTTGAAAACTGCTGCATTCTCTGGGACAAGGAAGAAGGAAATTTGGTCGGCACGCAATAGTCCGCTGTCATCTAATACGCCGATCGCCTCCAGGTTCTGTTTCAAACCGCGAATTTCGCTATCGTCAAAATCAAGAGCTGTAAGGTTGGTATCTTGCAGACGATAAGCATTGGCATAGTTGACAATACCGGCAATATGGTCGAAGACAATTGCTGCTTTCGTGGATTCAAAATAGGGGCGGAGATGAAAGCGATCGCGATTTGCTTCGTCTTGGAAAAATAAACTCGCTTGGGGTAATAAAAGCTGATGATTGAGATAATTGCCTTGCAGGTCTTCAAATATCCAACGCGATACAGTGGTTGCGGCAATTCTGCCCAATTCGGTCTGATCAATTTGTAACCAGGTGTCCTGATCAGCAGCAATGGCATCCTTGAGAATTTTGAAGAGCGCCTCGCGATAGGGGTAAAACTGTAGCGCCAGAGACATGGCTTTGGGGCTTTCGTCAACCAAGCGCATTTTGTCCTGAATGAACAGATGCTCGTCAAGGTAGCGATTCATTTGAAGATTGCGAATTAGATCTTGCAAAGCGATCGGTGTCAATTTCAGCTCTGCAAACATCTGTTCGCTGATTTTTACCTGGCTATCCTCAAATTTGTCGAGTTGTTGTTGTAACAACTGGTAGACTGGACGAACAAGCTCTGATAACCCAGTTATGAGCGTAAAGCGGCTAGCATTAGTGATATCGCTAAATAAAGTTACATCTTTAGCAAAGCCCTGCTCATCAATATAGCCGTTGTAAATCAGATCATCATAGAGTTCTCGACATTCGGCTTCGGTCAGTCCCAATTCCTTTAAATCTGATTTAAATACTTGTACTTCAATGGTGTCGTTTGCTTCTAGCTGACTTGCTGCATCTTCCTGGTAAATCCGATGAAACAGCTCAAATACGCTCTGCTGTAGATCGCTGAAATCATATTCCAGCATGAATGCTGACAAGGGTGGCAATCGGCGATCGACCAGGCTTTCCGTCAATAACCTGCCGCTGCCATCAATGACTTGATGATTAACAAGATGGTTGAAAATTTTATCTTTTAGCTTGCTCTCAAGCTGCAAGCTCACAAATTCATAATCCCTAATTGTAGTGAGTTGCTGGATAAAGTCTTCGGTTAGTTCATCAATCTCACGAGAATCATAAGCGAGCAGGAGATGCTTCAGTTCCTTAAAGGGATAATTTTGATGATGAGAAGACTGGATTTCACTCTTGGCACCACAGCGATCTTTAATCAAGCTGAACGCAAAGTGAGAGGCTCGCTCATCACCGAGCACATCTTTCAGAGTGTCTGGGCGAATTTCCTTAGCTTTAAAGCTTTGCAGTAGGGCATTATACAGAGCCAGATCCTGTGTTTTCTGCTCTACAGCTTCTCGATCGGTCTTTGGAGCACCATTGACGATTTTCCACAGCATCTCCGCAGAGTAACCGAATTCCTTCATCCACTGGGTTAGCGCGATCAAAGATTCCAGCAACCAAAGCTGATCGCCGATATTATGAGTTGCCAGCGTGGTGCTAGCTCGGTTAACACTAGCCATGAAAATGCTAAAACACTTTTGTGTACCAGGCACTCTATACACAAAGTAAGTGTGCGGATCTCTCTGTCCAATAAAAGGATCTTGATCTAGAAGATCAAACAGAGTGAATAGTTCCAGAAAATGCACATTTAGCATTTCGGATAAGATCCGAATACGATAAAGCACATTCAGCAGTTGCCACTGATTTTCTGTTTTTTTCCACAAACTACTATCAGCAACTTCTTCGAGCTCTAAGCGGCTTGTAATGTTGATCAGGTCAGTGTCAGTAAATCCCAGACTATGACGCAAGCGTTGGCGGTAAATATCATTGTCCTTGCTGAACAAATCCGCATGATAGTCAATCTGAGTATAGGTGTGATAGGTAGAATTGGTATATTGCTTAGGAATGTCGCCCATCACCTGCTCAATGTGCAGGTATTTTTCATTCACTGAAACACAAGGTAGGTTAAAAATCTGGTTAAACTGATCCTGTGGCAGCTTTTCATTCGTCTTACCAACAAAAGAGATCTCGCTGAGTACAGCAACTACTGTATCGATCGGCTGTTCCAGAGTCTTGTGGATATAGATAACTTGAGTAATAAAAACAAGGGTATCTCTATCAATTGTGGGGGTGCCGTTAACCTTGCAGCAGTGACGCAAGATGTGATCCAACTCAGTTAAGCTCAGTCCGATTTTTTTTGCTAATCGAACAAAGCGGCTAGTGCGGGCAAACCAGATAAGGGGGATACGATCACTTGTATTGCCATTGTTGTGCCATACCAGTGCAGTCTCATCATCGCTTAAAGTGACATAACCAACGTTGTCAGGATTAACGGTGTTAATGTAAAAATTCTCACGACCATCTTCGACAATCGAATGGTTAGTAGGCTCAACATAAAGTTTTTGGTATAACAGCTCTCGCATTTCATGCGCTTGTAGACCTGCGACCTCCATAAAAGTGGTAACAGAAGATATCTCACTGATAAAACGTCTATTGTCTGGATAGCCATAGAACCGAGCGACTTCATCCTCTGTCGCTGTTTCTGTTCCTGTTTCTATTAAGCTCTCCAGTTCCGTTACCGACAAACCCAAATATTCGCGAGCTACGGTGTGATAATCGGGTTCTTTCGCAAATAAGTGACGCAACTCGTGAGCGGAAATCGTTAGGTGATGTAAATAGTTTTTGATTTGTTCGTTTTCCAGCGAAAACGGCATATTGAAGGGATAAACTGCGTTTTTCAATACTGTGTAGGCTCCATTACTGGAATCCACACGCTTTTCTAATACTTCGTTGACGATATCGAGATAAGGAATCAGCGTATTCGTATTTTCGGCATCAAGATTGATATTTTTGATGTCACCTCGGCGTGCATCAAAATCAATACTGCTGGGATCAAACTCATCATCTAGCATTTGCAGCAAGTCACTTAAGTATGCTGCTGGGGAATAAACAGAGCGAGCATCATCCCCTTCCTTAAAGTCAAGATTACCAAACAAATCAGCGTAATTGGGGATATTGGATTGCATACTCACGATAATTACGCTCCATAAATGGTTGATGAGCCGATGCACAAGACATGGGTACGGGAACCCTTGACATAGAAACGATGAGAACAAAAACCTTTAAGGTTGAATTGGTTAGCAGCTAACGTATAAATCTCGTTGTGCGACTATGCGGCTGTACCTGCTGTACATAGGATATGTATTGCAGTGCAACAGCTTTACGCAAGGCAAGCGCGCGCATATAGACTTGCTCAGCGATCGCGCTATCATTATCAAAGAGTTCAAGATTATCTTGAATAAATACGTTTTTAGGTATGCTAGTAATCTGCAAGGAAGATTGAATACCGTTTTCCAAGAGTTTTTTTGCGAGATTCTGTTTATCTTGAGGAACAATCCGTAGCATTCGCTGATAGGTTTTGAGTTGATTGATCAAACTTTTCCTTTCGTCTTCAAACCCAGCCCATTTATATGTATCGATAGTGGGAGTATGAAGCAAATCTGTTGTACGAAAGTCAATCTCTTGATTCTTTTTAAGAAAGGCGTTTAGCTTTTCTAAATCAGTGCTTGCTCTGCTAGCAGACAGCCCTAATTGTTGTGTACGAGCTTGTTGAAAACTAGAAATTTTACTCATTAAGGTTGTAGCTCGCATATGAACCTCTTCAGCGAGTACACTATCATCATCAAAAATCCTTATATTGTCTTGAATAAATATTTCTTTAGGGGCATTGGCTATTTGTGCTGGAGATCGGATGTTGTTCTCCAAAAGTTTTCTTGCAAGATCATCCCTATCATTCGGTACAACCCATAGCAGTCCTTGATATATCCTGAGCTGCTTTACCAAATTATCTTTGTTATTCTCAAAACCAGTCCATTCATAGTTATTAACACTGGAAGCGTGGCGCAAATCGATTCTACGAAGATCGATCGTTGCGTTTCTGCTTAGAAAAGCATTCAGCATTCCTAAGTCAACCTTTTGTATCTCACTCATTGGTTTATTAGTTTAGTTTATAGGTGATAGGATATGCAGTTAAACTTTTAAGGTTATTATATTTTGCATTAATTTCACTTTGTTTTCCGAACAAGGAATATCTTTAAAAATTTACGATTCTTTTCAAAGCGGATTATCTTTTACAAACTAGTTTTAACGAAAGTGTTATACCGATTCAATTTTTATATGCTA
>NZ_JACJOR010000594.1:0-6955 GCF_014695615.1 Leptolyngbya sp. FACHB-711 | reverse complement strand
ATTTGTATGAAGGTTCTGAGAAGTTAGAAAAACTCCCTGATTACTTTTAAGCATACTGTAATAGTTATTTAGAGAGGTCGAAAGCCTACATTCTCGATAAGTTCGATTTCACGAGTTTGGCGAGATTGAAGTAGGTTTCAGGCTGGCTCACTTAGATTAAGCAGCAATGCTTAACTGCCTACAGCTCAATAATCTAGAACTTGTATTCAGGAGCTGGGCTTTGATGGTCGTTTGATCTCAGTCCCTCCACCGTAACCTTCTGATGTGTCTGTTGCTTAAGGGAGGTCGAATTGCAGAGAACGTGTGACCGAAATCGGAAGCGATCGAAGCGACGGGCAATCTACTGTCCCATTCACGGCTGTCATCTAGATAGCGTGAGCCAGAAACATCGTCTATACGCCGATCGCCCTGGACAACTCCAGCACCGGGGTGTGAATCGAAAAACGGCACTGATGCTAGTCGCAAACCAAACAGCGGTTCCTCTAGACGGTGAGTGGCTAGAGGCTTTCTGGTGTGCTGAATGTCAGCAAACAAAATGGTATCACGTTAGAAAAAGGGATGATCGCACCTATGAGATTTCAGTCGCCCCGCAGGAACTCTGGCAGCAAGTGCAGGGCGTGATTGATCCCAAGGGCAATCCTTCAGTTGGCGAGTTCACTCGTAGGCAATCTCGAATGCTGGGTTACAACGCAATTAAGGATTTTAGGTTTGTTCATTGATCTCATTTCTGATTTTCATCCTGACTAAACCTGCATTGGAAGTCCTCCAGGTTGCTAAGCGAGCAGCATTATCCAGTTACATCAAGGGAACAGAATGTCGCCTCGAAAGCGGAGTTCTTTGGTATTAGAGAAGGCTGAGCGTCGGATTGCTGGGTTAAAGTTAATCGATCGCTACAGTTTGATTGATAACAGTTTGCGGAAACAGGATTAACCCGTTGTGAAACAGCTCAAATCTGCTTTGAATACTCCAGCTTATCGACTGATCATAGCCACAGCACGTCGAAATTGGTCCTTATTGGCAATCAGTTTATCAACCAATTTACTGGGAGCTGTGCTAGAGGGCAGTACGTTGGGCGTAATTTATCTAGCAGTTTCCCTGCTTTCGGAGGGGTCACAAAATCAACCCCAGTTGGTACAGCATTTTCTATCAGTTGTACCTCTGTCGCAAGGACAACAATTTTTGGGATTCCTGGGACTTGCTGTCTTGCTACAAGCTTTGTTAGCTCTGAGCAACTATGCCAATAAGGTGAGTACCGCCTACCTGTCAGCACGAGCACAGCCGCAGGTCACGGGTCGAGTATTTGAGCAGATCATGTCCTTTAGCTTTGCCTGCGCCAGTCATTACAAAATTGGTGACTTGTTGATGTTTTCTAACAGTGCGGCTCCTACGGTAGATGGACAAATTCAGTGCCTTAATGGCTTAGTGGTCAGCCTTTCGTTCACCATTGTCTATGCGGTTGTCTTGATTAGCCTATCTCCTGCTTTGGCACTCGTCGCAGTTCTGCTGGCACTGGTTGTCATTGTCGTGCAGCAAAGACTACTGCCCCGGTTAAGGGCTGTTGCTCACCAACTGAACTCAGCTCAGGTCGAGTTGTCTAAACGGATGACTGAGAATATTCAGGCACTCAGATTACTGCATACATTTGGCACTCAGCAGCGATCGACCGATGAAGTCATATATTTGCTGCGCGATGTGCAGGATCAGCTTCAGAGAAGGGCACGCATCCTCTTCTTACCAGATCCAATTTTAGATGTACTGCCGATTCTTTCCCTAGCAATTTTGGCTGCGCTAGCCTTTGCTATGAGCGATACGCCAGAGACAATCCTGCCGCTGCTGCTCACGTTTCTACTGGCTTTGCAGAGGCTCTCGATTCGCCTGCGGCTAGTTGCCGGAGTGTTTACGCAATTGGCAGACAGCAGTGCGAATATTCAGCGGTTAAACACGATTTTAGAAACTAGCGATAAGCAGTTTGCTTTAGTCGGGGGTAAACCGCTTGAGTCATTGCAAACCGATATCTGTTTTGAGAAGGTTAGCCTCTCCTATGCAAATGATCAAACCTATGCGCTTGGGGGTGTAACCTTTAAAATCCCAAAGAACCAAGTAACCGCTCTAGTCGGACAATCGGGTGCCGGAAAATCATCGATCGTCGATCTGCTCATTGGGTTATATCAGCCAACTCAAGGGCAGATTACAGTCAACGGCAAAGCATTGCAGCACTATAATCAGTCGAGCTGGAGACAGCATATTGGTGTAGTTAGCCAGGATACTTTTATCTTTAACAGCAGCATCCTAGATAACCTACGCTACGGTGCGCCAGAAACCACATTTGAGGAGGTCGTGGCAGCGGCTAAGGCTGCCCAAGCACACTCATTTATTCTAAATCTACCAGAGGGCTACGAAACCACTGTGGGTGAGCGGGGCTATCGCCTGTCGGGAGGACAACGGCAGAGGCTAGCGTTAGCTAGAGCAATTCTGAAGCAGCCAGAGATTTTGATTCTCGATGAGGCAACCAGCGCCTTAGACAGCGAATCAGAGCGATTGATTCAACAGGCGCTAGCTGAGTTTCAGCAAGATCGAACTGTAATTGTAATTGCTCATCGTTTATCGACGATCGTAGAGGCAGATCAAATTCTGGTATTAGAGAAAGGACAGCTTGTAGAGGCAGGAAGTCACAGAACACTAATCCAGAAACAGGGACGTTACGCTCATTACTGGAGCTTACAAACTCAAGTAGCAGTTTGACAAATTCACTATGGATTATTCAATAGTGCGAACACTGACAGATTCACGTTTACCGTTTCAAGCAAGACGAGTCAACTGGATACGTAAGTACTTGTATCACAAAAAGTGGCAGCAGAACCTACTGAGTAAAGCTCCCATCGAGATAGTTATTCCCTGTATTGAGCGTGATTTAGAAACTTTACCATTTGTTGTAGAAAACGTTCGAAAGTATCTAAATCATCCAATTCAAGATGTCTATATTGTTGCGCCTAAAACACAAAAATTGCTTAGTTTCTGCCAGAAGTTTAACTGTATCTTTATTGATGAGGAATCAGTTCTACCAATAAGACTTACTGATATAGGAAGCTATATATTTGAGGAGAAAGATCGTCGCGGCTGGATTTTTCAACAGCTGCTCAAGTTGGGAGCAGATAGTTTCACAAAAACACAGTATTACTTTGTTTTAGATGCTGACACAGTATTAGTGTCACCACAAAGCATGTTAATAAACAATCAAACTGTCTTAAATATTTCAAACGAGTTTCATTTGCCCTACCGGGCTGCATACGAGCGATTACTAGGTGAAAAACCAACGGCTCCGGTATCGTTCGTCTCACATCAAATGCTTTTCAGTAAAGAAAAACTTGCAGCACTCAAAAGAAAAATTCAACAACACACAAAAATGATCTGGCATGAAGCAATCATAAGCCGAATCGATCGTAGTGAAAACTCAAGTTTCTCCGAGTATGAGACCTATGGTAATTTTCTGTTTAAATACTATTCAAGAGATTTAACGCTTGAATATTTCTTCAACCTTTCCCTACATAGAGAGTCATTACTAGATTTTGCCAAGATTGAGAAACAGTACAGCAATATCTACAAGTCACTTTCCTTTCACTGGTACACTAGCTCAATGTATTGAAAGCTTTATGAATCAGAATTACAAGGTTTCTGTTGTGCTCCCTGTGTTTAATGCAGAAAACTTTATTGCTAAATCAGTAAGGAGTATTCTAAACCAAACTTTTACTAATTTTGAGTTTTTAATTATTGATGATGGTTCTACTGATAGAACATTCGATATAATCCGATCATTAGAGAATGAGGATTCTCGAATAAGGATATTTAGAACATCGAATCGAGGTATTGTAGATGCTCTTAATTTTGGAATACTTCATTCAAGTGGTAAGTATATAGCTAGAATGGATGCAGATGACATTGCATTACCTCAAAGATTTGAAAAACAAGTTGATTTTCTGGACAAGAACTCCAATTATGTAATTGTTGGCAACTCAATTGGTGCAATCGATCAGCGAGGAAGATTTTTAGGAAATTTCATAACAGGCCAGCTAGGACCATTCTCTCCAGGAGAGGATGAGGTTTCCAGAATATTAAATGTTGGAGCCTTTTTGCTTCATCCAACAGTCATGTATAGAAAAGACGTAGCGTTAAGGATTGGTGGCTATAGAAAAGAGTATGAATGGATAGAGGATGCTGATTTCTATAATCGAATTATAAAAGAAGGTTTTGCCTATTGTCTTCCTGAAGTTCTGCTACATTACAGAGTTCACTTGAAGAGCGTTACTCGAACGAAATCGCATACTCAACAAATTCTTAAACATAAGTTAGCAGTAGAGATGGGAGGTAGCAAATCTTTACTGCTATCAGAAGGCATAGAGAAATTTTCAGATACTGAGGCTTCTCAAGAATATCAGCTAAATTTCTTGAGACAATGGAGCTACTTATCAAACCGCCATGGTGGAGGTAAACTCACCTCCCTTTCCCTACTACTAGAAGCACTAGCGATCGCTCCCTTTAGTAAAAAAAATTGGATTACTTTATTACTCATTCTCTTCGGTGATAATTTTGTAGCGCTCCTTGTGCTTATCCGTAAAAAGCTTTTTCCCAATTTGGCTACAGGTGTATAAACTCTTTTGAAACAACCAAGTTTATGATTATTACAAAGATTCAAGGAGGTTTGGGAAACCAACTGTTTCAATATTCGGCGGGACTCAGTCTAGCACATCGAAATCGTACTGTTCTTAAACTAGATTTATCATGGTTCGAGTTCAATTCGTATCGTCAATATGGTTTATCGGACTTTAGAATTAGAGAAAACTTTGCTTCTAGAGAGGAAATAAATTTATTCTTTCAAAATCAAGCTTTTCTAAAAATAAAAAAGCAAATCAGAAAAGCTTATAACAGCATTTTTGATATTCAGCATTTTCCCTATCCAATTTCTTTAACTTATCTCCGTGAAGAGCCAGATTTTGACGCCTCAAAAGTTTTTAATATAAGTGGAGATATTTATCTTGAGGGATTTTGGCAAAGTTACAAATACATCTTGCCTGAAATAGAACAGCAACTGAGGTTGGAATTTACACCGCGCTATCCTGACCGAGCTGAGGTTTTCACAATAAGAGAAAAAATTAAAGAATCTTCCGAATCTGTTGCATTGCATATTCGACGAGGAGACTATGTAACGAACGAAACATACGCTAAAAAGCATGGTTTCATCGGATTGGACTATTATGAGAACGCTTTGAAGCTTCTAAAAAGTAAGTTGGGAAAATTCGATGTTTATGTCTTTACTGATGATATCCCTTGGGTGATGTCTAATTTTTTTCACGGCGAAGATTTTCATCTTGTCTCCGGAGGTTCCTTATTAGCTTCTGAAGAATTATATTTAATGGCTCAGTGCAATCATCAAATCCTTGCTAACAGTACATTTAGTTGGTGGGCTGGTTGGCTTAACAGCAACACCAATAAAACTGTTATTTGCCCAAAGAAGTGGATGAACGATTCAAGCTTAAGAATTGAAGATTTGATTCTATCTTCATGGATTATGATATGACCCCCGGTTTAACCATTAGTGGTCTACAAACTAGAAGTATCTAAAATGAGTATCTTCCCTCGGATCAGTATTATTACTCCTAGCTACAATCAGGGAAATTTTATTGAGGAAACTATTCAATCTGTTCTTTCTCAAAACTACCCAAATCTAGAATACATTGTTATTGATGGTGGTAGTACAGATAATACTATAGAAATTATCAAGAGGTACGAATCAAAAATTGCTTACTGGATTAGTGAACCCGATCGCGGTCAAGCCCATGCTATTAACAAAGGATTAGAAAAAGCAACAGGTGAGGTGCTGGCTTATATAAACAGTGATGATTATTACTTACCAGGAACACTTCATGCGGTTGCAGACTATTTTTTAGCTCATCCTGAAATTGACTTTTTGCATGGGCGTTGTTGCTATGTCAATACCCAGGGAAAACCCATGGGGGAACAATTTGCCGATATCCATACCTTTGATGAAATTATTGATCTTTGGGGGGTATGGTGGCAAAAACGGCAATTTGTTCAACCGGAGGTCTTTTGGACAAGGCGGATTAGCGATCGAATTGGTTCCTTCAACGAGTCGCTGTACTTTGTGATGGATTATGAATACTGGTGCAGAATTCTTTTAGCTAAAGGCAAAGTCGGAACGATCGATCGCGCCCTAACTTGTTTCAGATTTACGGAGACTCAAAAATCAAATCAAAGCGAGAAGGTTGCTGATGAGCTGCTTCAGGTTATTCGTCCCTGGTTATGGGACTGGTCATCTCCAATGGCGGGGCAGAAGCGATTGAGTCTACAAGGGCAATGGCTTTATCAGGCAATACTAATGAAGCAGATACAGCGATCGGTCTCAGAGAGCGACCCTAAATTACTGAGATGGATCAAATCTGCGGTTACAGTTCTACAGAATCCTCAAATTCTTCTAATTCCGGGGTTTCACTCAAGAGCAAGGCAATATTTCAGCCGATTGCTGTCAATTCACTAACGCCCATTTAACCCTATCTAATTCCTAAGGATAGCTCATGTCGATCGGCTCCCTTGTCCTCAAACTCCAACAGAAATACGAACACGGGTGGCAAACGGCACACTTTCGGGATACAGTTCGTCCTCGCATTCTCAACACAAAGCCGATCGTTCAAACTACCGATCGTGCCTGTGAAATTCATGTCCTCACCTGTGCTAAAGATTGGCTGAATTTGATCTGGACGCTAAAAACGTTTTATTACTACTCCAATCGCCACTATGCCCTATGCATCCATGATGACGGCACATTAACAAAAAACGATCGCGCGACCTTTCAGCATCATTTTCCTGATGCCCGAATTATCGATCGCTCTAGTGCAGACGATTGTGTCCTTCAGGAATTGCAGGCTTATCCTCGATGTTTAGA
>NZ_JACJOR010000593.1:0-7574 GCF_014695615.1 Leptolyngbya sp. FACHB-711 | reverse complement strand
AGAGACGACTAAAGTGTCCCACAATAAAGCGATCGTTCCAGTTCAAATTTTGTTTGATTTGATTAATATCAAGCAAAATATCAGGAGATGAAAACCTGGAATAGTGTTTGAGATCAAAGCCGTTATAAACAATATGAACAATGTCACGGCGTCCGCCTGCTGCAACAAATGCAGCTTGGGTCGCTTTTGAGTTTGCAATTACTAACCTAGCGAACCAATTCGCAAGTGTCACGGCGATCCTACGATTTGTATAGCTAAAGTGATCGGTGGAGAGAATATCGTGCAGATGATAGACCAGTGGCCGATTGGAGTAAAGACTAGCTAGAGCACCGATGACCAAGGCTTTCTGCGTATTTGCATAAATCAGATCATACCCGCGCGCAAGATTCGCGACTTTAGTTACTAAAGGAATGAGAGAACGAATACTGCTAACTCCTTGAATCAAGGTGCTATCTTTACGAATCGGAATGGATGTTTCTGTAAGAACCTGAACGGAAATGCAGTGGTGTTCCAACAATTTTCGGAAAGCACCATCGGAAAACAAAGCAACCAGGCAATCTCCTGAGTAGAGCTTTGCAATGTCTGCTAAGCACAGTTCAGCACCACCCAAATTACCGCTTTGATCTAAAAATAGAATTTTCATAGCTGCATCATCGCGTTGGGCTGTGCTCGTTGATCTTATTGTTCTCTAACGATTGTAACTTTACTAGCTTGTGGATAAATATCCCTCTTTAGGAAACCCAGTAAATATCCTGCCTACAGGAGACTGACTGCCAATTAAATTGATATGCCTAACTCAATGAATCACTATTAGGTACTGTATTAGGTAATGTAGACAAGGAACTGAGGCTTTGAAGCTTATCTAGATTGGGACCTCCATGTTCTCGAGCAAAAAAAGAACAGTTATTGCAGGGAGATGGAAAATCACCATCTGGTACATTTCTTTTTTGAAAGAGCTGTCTTGCTCGTTGAACACTGGAATGATTGTAAAGAGAAAGGGCGGACTGGGTGTGAGGGCTACCGTATTCAGAAACATTCTGGTAGATTAGACAGCGAGCTATGTTTCCATTGGAATTGAGCACAAGCGATCGCCACAGGAAGTAACAGGGCCAGTTGTAGCAGGTTTCCCCAGGAGCTTTTCGACCTTCTTGCCATGCTGAAGTATTCGGCAACCAGTAGGCTTGAAGCTGAGTATCGTATTCCATCCCGCGTAATGGAGCAAACCGAATGGTGACACCGAGTTGTTCTGCTAATGAGCGAGCTTGCTCAATTTCAGCAACATTAAAGGCATTGACTAGAAATTGCCACTCAATGAACAGTGAGCTATTTTGACGCCGCCGTTCTTCGACGATGAGCCGCAGTCCTGCCAGTGCATCTTCTACTTTCCCTCCCATCCGGTATTTGCTGTAGCTATCTTGGGTAATGCCGTCGATTGCACAAACTAGGTGATCGAGACCCGAAGATACGATATCGCGGGCAATTTCAGGAGTCATTAGGGTACAGTTTGTGCTCAGGAGCGTGAAAATCCGGCGGTGGTGCGTTCGCTGCACAATTTCTTTGGTTAACTCCCAATCGAGCAAAGGCTCACCCTGTCCAAAAATCTGGCATTGAAATAGATAATCACTGATCTCATCCAAAATTTGATCGTACAGGTCAAGGGAGAGATAGCCTGCATCGCGTTTACGAGCTTCAGAAAAGATTTGACGATCGCAAAGTGGACAGTGAAGGTTGCAATAATATAGCGGCTCAAGAAAAAGAATATAGGGCGCAGAAGGAACGTAAGCCAAACGCCGCCGGTAAGCGTATTCGGTCCGAAGCGCATTCAGAATTTTTTTGGGGGTGCTGTAACGAAGGAGAGACTGAACGTATACTGATTGAAGACGACCAGAGTCTTTGTAATTCAACAGGGAATTAATCAGCTTTTTCATTTCATCCCGCTCCTATTCTCGCTTTCATTGTTTTCATCTCGTTCTGCTTCTACTCTCTCCTTAATCGATTAGTATAACGGTTAATTATTGAACGAATGAGCAATTCTAAATTAGCTCTTCAAAGCCCCTAAAAAATTTGCAAGATCTACACATCTGGAAGTATTCATCGTGTAACTGGGGAAATAGCTAATCTGCTTTTGGAGCTAGAAGAACTTGCTGTACTTGCTGGGAGATTTTAGACCAGTTAAACGAGGTGGACGCATACTCATAGCAGGTGTCGCGAGACGGGAGGGGAAGGTTTCCACTGAGGAGCGATCGCAAGCGAGCTTCAATTGCATGGGCATCTGCGGTATCCGTAATCAGATCAGGAGAAAAGCTGGTTAAAATTTCTGGCATTCCTCCCACTGGCGTGCAAAGTACAGGCGTACCGCAAGCTAAAGACTCTAGTAAAACTAAGCCAAACCCCTCTAGCGATTGACTTGGAATCACGGTTAAATCAGCTGCTTGATAAGCGATTGGTAAATGCTCATCCGGCAAATACCCCAGAAACTTAACGTAATTCTCTAATCCCAATTCTGATACCTTCTGCTCCAACATGTTCCTCTGAGGTCCTTTCCCAGCAACTGCTAACCAGATATCAGAATGCCGTGACTTTAATCCGGCTAAAGCATTAAACAGTACATCGAGTCCCATTCTTTGGACTAAACGACGGGGTGTGAACAGAATAAAGCGATTGCGTTCCCAGCCTAACTGCTGTCGTGCTTGCTGACGGGATAATGTGATTTGAAATCGCGCTGTATCGACTCCACCTGGAATGATATAGATCTTGCTCCAGGGAACGCTGTAATGATGATGCAGAATCGTGCCAAATGCTTTGCTAAGCACAATAAAGCGATCGCAGCGACGATAAACGTGCTTCTCAATCCAATACTTCAAGAAAACGTTGAGACTGCTCGCTCCTTCCCACTGGCTTTCTAAAGACCAGGGACCATGAAAGGTGAAGGTAATGGGCACATCTTCAGGCAGACTGTGCAGCAGCGGAAAACTATAGAGGGCAAAGTGTAAATTGATCGCGTCAGGTTGACAGGTATGTTTCAAGAAGTTAGAACGGAGCGATCGACACCGATGTAAGAATGGCTGGCTCGGCTCGGCTAAATTGGTTAGCTTTACAGGAGAATCAAGCGGTGTTTCCGGTAACCCAATGCCACATAGCTCGACTTGATGCCCTGCTGCTGCTAAATAATGGGTAAGTTCGTAGACATAGCGATCGAGCCCGCCAGGAGTTTTTGGGAACCAACCCGTGCCGATGCAAAGAACGGTAGAGCTACATTGGCTAGCAGTGAGCATTGTTGCCTTTAATCCATCGAGTGAAGGGGCAATTTGGATACTAATGATATCTTTTCAAACATTCTTCTGAAGCAATTTAAGGATGTGAGCTGGATTAGGCAGACACCAAATCCAAACAAATTTTCTCAATCCTTGTTGCTAGCATTGCGTAATCAAAATGCTTCTTAGCGACCTGTTTAGCCTTCTCAGAAATTTCTAAAAGGTAGGGTGCTGCAATAACTTTTTGCAATTGAGCAGCGAGCCGGGCAGGATGTTCATCATCTCGTACACCTGTATAGGGCAGTAAGCAGCCTACCTCCGGTAGAACACGGCTCGCTTCCCCGACATCGGTTGCAATCACGTACTTACCATAAGCTAGATAGAGAGGCAGCTTACCTGTAGTCCGTACTATCCCAACTCGATCGTTAGACTGGGTGGAAACACAAACGTCCATTGCTGCAAGGTAATGAGGTAATTCTTCATAAGGGACTTGCCCACTGAAAACTACCTGATCCCTGACCTCAAATCGCTCGGCAAGATGTTCTAGAATTGGACGACCGCTGCCATCGCCGACCAACAGAGCTTTCACCGGAAGCCCCTTCAGAAATTTGAGTGCTTCAATAATATCCCAGCCGTAGCACATTCGATGCCGCTCAGACCACTGCATACTTCCGATCAAGCCAACCACCAGATGATTCCCTAAACCCAACTTTGCTTTTGCGGTGATCGGGTCAATGTCTGAAATCGCCTGGGTATTAACTCCATCGGGGACGAATTCAACATTCTGAACGCCCTGCTCTCTTAAGAGCTGCTTGTGATAGCTGCCCCGTACAATCAGGCAATCCGAATTGGCGATCGCCATCTGCTCAATCCAGCGAATTAGAACAAGCTGACTTTTTGAATAGGTGCCAGTTGATTTAGCGAGTTCATAGGCAACATCGCCTGTGTCAGTAATTAATTTGCAGCCGATCAACTGCTGACTCAGGCACCCTGCTAGCACTCCTGTGTAAGCCGTATCCATCACATAAATAATATCAGGCTTGAAGTGTAAGGCAGATTGAATGAATGGAATAATACCTTGCCATTTTCGCCTCGGTCTATAGTTAAACTGCATGTCCCATTGAGGTGAGAGTTGCTGTGCAAACATTCGTGCACGAACACCCGCAGCACTGGTTTCAGTACCGTTAATAAAAAACATCAGCTTTGGGTTAGGCATAGGCTTGGTCAGGTGGGGTATTTGTTAGAGGGCTAGAGCTGCCTGAAGAATATCCTCAAGAGAGTCTACAACCCTAGGAATGCTGAAATTTTTCTCAGCAGTCTGCCTAGCTTCGACAGCCAGTTTTTCTCGATCCGCCTCGATCGCTTGAATTGCCTTTAGCATGGTCTGTTTCAGTGATTCGGGCTCATAGGAATCAAAGATGAAGGAAGAAGGGCTAATATAGTCTTTAGTTCCGTTTGTAGAACCCACAATCACTGGAAGACCATAACAAAGTGCTTCGGCAACGGAAGAGCCAAAATTTTCGCCCTCACTGGGCTGGATGAGAATATCGCACTGCGACATTAATTCCGGAACCTTCAAGCGATCGACGGAAGGCTGATATTCCAGATGACCAGGAAACTCAAATTGCTCGATGAGCTTTTTATATCCTTCCGCCCAGCCGAATCCACCGATAATTTTTAGGTGAACATCCTGCCGCTCCTTGAGAAGCAGCGCATAGGCTTCTAGCAACAGATCGAGTCTTTTTCTAGGCTCAGAGCGACCTAACCACAAAAGCACTTTAGTATCATCTACTCTTTGGACGGAAGAGGAATTCGTTCGTTGAAAATAATCTGTATCTATTGGATAAGGCAAAGCAAAGACAGCATGAGCTGGTACACCAAATGATACAAGCTGTTCTTTCGACCATTGACTACCAGCAATCAGAAACTCGCTGTTTCTAACTTCTGCCCTTGCCCGTAAATCCCTAATAAGATAGAAAACCATCAATTTAAGGTACAGGATGGGTCCACAAAGCGAAACTAGTTTTTCTTTTGACTTTTTAATGTAGAACCAGTTGGTCTTTGGAGGACCCTGAATCCAACTAATAACGGGTATATTCTCGAGTTTGAAGGGTGCATAGAGACCCAGGCAAAGAAATAAATCGTACTCCGTACTTTGATTTCTGGTTAAAATTTCGTGGTATAAAACTCGGTTATCCGCATGATAGACAAATAGCAGGTGAGCTAGGGGATAAATTGCTCTAAATAAAATTTTGCTTAAAGTATTAGGTAGAAGATTGAAAAATGCTCTTAGTTGGGACCTGTCTGGAATGGCAATATAGCGGTAGTTGCTATATTTATCGAGTTCTTCCGGTTCAACAAAGTCTTTCCATCCATAGAAATCAATTTGAAATCCTCTTTTCAATAACTCCTTAAGAATAAGAAAGTTTGCGGAAGCGACGCTCCCAGACTGCTTCCCAACCCAACCATGACAGGCAATTCTAAGCGGTTGACCCATAAAACCTATCCTTATGTAGTACGCGAATCTAGTACACAAGCGTTTCTGGTATTACAGCAGTTTTAATAGAAATAGGGTACGAGGATGTGAAGCATTCTTTGTGCAGCAGAACAGCCTCTGTCCTCTAGTTCTCCATATTATTTAGAGATATATGCTAATGAGTTTAACTGTTTAGCTATGTAGCTCCCAACAACAGCTTCAGAACATCTTGTTTCCCACCATTTCAAAGATTCTTGATGTTTTTCTTGCATGAGGTGTTTATTCTCTAACAATCTCGTCAATATTTCTTCTAGTTCGTCCCAGTCATTTATTTGAATGGCAGGAGATCCATCATAGAACCACCGGGTAGGTAAAGCCTCTGTTATGACAATACAGCCATATCGCATTGCCTCAAAAAATCGAAACGTCTCAAACGATGTACCTCTAGGGACAAGGCATATTTTGGTATTTATCATTCTTTGAGAATAACTCTCCTTATCAAGCACGTCCTTACTTGAGCCAAAAGAAGGCGTTACGGTGAGTTCAATCTTAAGCTCTGGATGTTTTGCATCAAATGTTTTGATACTCGACATCATTTTTCTCCGAGAGAAACTTTTGGGAGTATCAAATAAATGTTTTAATGACCACACTGAGTAAGTTCCATGCTCTATACTCCCAGCAAAAGAAACATCATATTCACGCTCTTCCAGATCCTTGACAGGCAACTCTAGCTGCCGATTGTAACCCAATGGTATGTCGTAAATAAGGCATATCTCACTAGATTTTCGTTGAAGGTATTTCAACTGAAGAAGAGCATGACTGAGCAAGCCAGGTAAGCGATAAAAACCAATTCTTAGAAACTGAATTAGAGCCAAAATGTTCAGATAGGAAGGGTGCAAAAAAGGATTACAGCCTAGTATTGGTTTTGTACCATAGCATTTGAATACTGCTAATACTTTGTCGCAATAGGTCGGTATACGACACCATTCATCTCCTGCCACAATCACAACCACATTTTTTCCATAGGACGGAAGTTCTTTGAGACTATTCCAGGTAAAGTAAAATATAAGACCGCCAACCTCAAGCTTTTCCTCCATTGCCTTGAATACATTGCCAAAGTAAGTATAGTCAACCCAATCCAGGGGATAGGGATCGGGTGGGTACCAGGGAACAGGTTTTTGCCCTTGATGTAAGTAAAGATAATACTGGTTTGCTGCTTTATTCATCATTTTCATAGCTGATAAACAGAAAATTAAATGCTCAGGGCTTTAAACGAACTGAATTTGTTAGACCGATTGCTTAGCTAACTAAACTCCGATAAACATCCACCGTCGCTTTAACCATTTTGTCTACACTAAACTGTTCAGCGGTAGCTCTCCCTCGATCGCTTAAGTTTTTAGCGAGATCTGGGCTCTTTAAAAGACTGATAATCGCTTCAGCAAGACTGTCACTGTCTGCTGTAGGCACAATCAATCCTGTTTCGCCATCTACAATCAATTCACACGGACCATCGGCTGCTGCTGCAATTACTGGTGTTTCCAAGCTCATCGCTTCCAGTAATACCAAACCAAAACCTTCCGTTATAGCAGGATGAATCAGGGCTGTTGCCTCATGGTGGAGAGAGACGAGATCTGGTTCGCTGACATATCCTAAAAATTTAACCTGCTGCTCAATTCCAAGACTGTTAGCTTGGGATAGGAGAGTTTGCATATAACGTTCTTGCTCGCTATCGCTGGGTTTACCAACAATTGCAAAGGTGACATTTGGATCAGATTGAACAACTTTGTGAATCGCATCGAGCAGATACCGATGCCCTTTGTGCTCCTGAATACGAGTAACTGTTA
>NZ_JACJOR010000592.1:0-13890 GCF_014695615.1 Leptolyngbya sp. FACHB-711 | reverse complement strand
TCATGCCGCGGTTTTTATGTCCATTATGTTCAACATAGAAAATTTTGTCTGGATATTGCTGGGCATAGTGCTGAGCGATCGCCGTACTCTCATCGGTTGAGCCATCGTCTGCCAGAATCAGTTCCCAATTGCCATAGGTCTGCGCCAGGATACTCTCAATCGCTTCCTCAAAAAAGTTCTCCTTTTTCGCATTCCAGAAGATAATGATGCAGGAAACTAAAGGTTTTTGATCAAATGATTGGATGGATGATTGGTTGGACGATTGATTTATTGTTTTAGTCATTAAACCACCTCTCTAACTGCTGCTTAAATTCTTCGCCGTTCCAGTTTTCCACCGCGATTCGAGGTAATTCAAAGCGATCGCTCCCCTGCCAGACGAAATCTGCGGCGGTAGAACAGGCACACTCAAAGCCTGCTTCCTGAGCAATCGTCACGGTTTCTGGAGCGTAGTTTCCGAATGGATAGGAAAAGCTCATTACAGGACGATTGAGGAGCGCTTCTAACCTTGCCTTACTTTGCTGAATCTCAAGCTGCTGGTGATTTATCGACTGAGCAGACAAAAAGGGATGGGTCAACGTATGAGCGCCGACTTCAATCAGGCTGCTGTGCGCTAATTCCATCAATTCAGTTTGAGAGAGAGGGCGATGCGTGGGGCGCGGCGTTGGTTTTGTTTGTGCCCATGCCCGAATTTGATCTAGTAAGGTCCGGCGATCGACTTCAGCAAGCGGGAGTAACTGTTGCCAGATCGTGTAATAAAAAAACAATCGTGAGCCGGGTTGAGACTTCCAGGCAGGTTGATGGCGAGCACGTTCAGCCTCTTCTACGCGATAGGATGCGGCTGCACCCAGTTCCCAGCAACAGGAGTGACCGTTAATATCGAGCAAAAGCATTTCCGGCAGTTGTCCGGGCTGGAGCAAGAGCTGCTCTAACTCATCCCACCAAAATTCCTGCTCGCACCCCACATATCCTGCGGTTACAAAAACCGTGACTGGAATGCCATACCGTTCCAGCAAAGGCTTCGCGTCATACAGGTTGTCGGCATAGCCATCATCAAACGTTAAAGCCACTGCTCTTTGCGGCAAATTTCCCTTCTGATACAGCTGGACCAGCGTTTGCAGGCTCATAGGGTGAGCTTGGTGCTGCAATACTTCTAACTGCTCGGAAAAGTGTTGCGGCGTGACGCAGAGACTCCAGGGATCGACATTGACCTCAGAGATACGGTGATACATCAGAATCAGGGCTTTCTGTCGGGTCAAACGCTTCTGGAGCTTTTTAACAGCACAATTTAAGCGACTCACTTTCAAGCGGTTCATGACAGCACCTCAGGTTTGACTGCCCGAATCGTAATCGTGACTGGGTAGCCAGGATCACAGTAATCAAGTTCGTCGGTGTGAACCTCCTGAGTTGCCAGGCCCTGTAGAAATGCAGTGGCAATTAAGACATTCCCGAAGCTCTCAACCTCAACGTTTTCGGTAGGAAAAAGCTCTTCAAAGAGCCGCTGTGCCGATAGCGGAGTGAAGCTCCAACACCAGCATTTGTTCCACTCATGGTCATTTAGCGGCGTTATTCCAGGAATGGTTACGAGCAAAACGCCACCGGGCTTTAAAACTCGGTAAGCGGTCTTCAGCGCCAGCCGCACTTCGTAAATGAGCTGGAGGGTTTGCGTCAGAATAAGGCAATCGAAACTATCCGAGGGAATGTGCGGTGCGTCTGTTAAGTCACCCACGATCGTTGCCTCAGCATTTCCTTCTTCCACATGCAGAACATCGCTTTGCGTGACGCGATCCCCGCCATATTTGCGCGTGTAAAAGTGATCCCCGATCGCCAATACTCGTCCCCGAATATCCTCAGAATGACGAGTCATGAAGTTCTCGATGTAGTAGCGATCGATAGGCAGCCCGCGATCTAATCCCCAGTTTGAGCTGATTGGCTTTAAACGGCGTAAGTTCCCCCAGCGAGCCATGCCCAAAGGGGGGCTGTGCCTGTAGGTATGCCACTGCTGCTTCAACCATGAGTGAACGGGCTGAGGCAATACCCGTTGAGAGAGTTGTTTTAATAGCGCTGGATTCATAGACCAGTCTTATAGGAGGCGGAATGCTGCTTGCGGCATTAACTTACTGAACTTTTTGATTGCACCCTGAGTGCGAGAAGATAGATTTTTTAATTTGGATAGAACAGGATGGCGGTAAGGGAAGATTGCTTTGTTGAACGCTTCCCAAATTTGAGAATCCGTGATGCCCTGTTTTCTGAAATATCCCTCTAACCAGTTCAGGAAATAAGAACGCACCTGATGATACTGACCGGCTTGATTCACAATAGAACCACAGGAATCGGGATGAAGCCGATATTGATCCCAACATTCGTCAGCGACAAAAACTGGAAAATGAAGATACAGTTTGGTGAAAAATGCTTGGTCTTCGTAGAGCTGATACATTTTTTGAAATCCTTCCTCAAAACCTCCCAGATATTCGACCACACTGCGTCGCAGCATGATATCAGTAGGAGGAGGAGGAGTCGTCCTTCCTAGGGGGTAGGACAGGGTTAATAGTTCTGGTGGGTAATAGAGCCGATTCGCTGCGGCATAAGTCTCAGGAATCGCGTCTCGCTCACGGTCCTCAGAATTGCCAGTCCAGCTTTGCCAGTAAATACTTTTGCCATAAACCATTCCTGCCTCCGGATAAAGCTGCATGACCTTGATCTGCTGCTCTAGCTTGTGCGGCAGCCAAACATCATCGGCATCAAGAAACGCAATGTATTCGCCTTTAGCATAACGGATTCCTAGATTGCGAGTCGCGCTCATCCCCCGGTTTTGATGTCCTTCGTGTTCTAGATAGCGAATCTTTTCAGGAAACTGCCGAGCATAATTTAGAGCGATCGCCGTACTGCCATCGGTAGAGCCATCATCCGCCAACAGAAGTTCCCAGTTACCATAAGTCTGGGTCAGGACGCTTTCGATCGCCTCTGCAAAAAACTTCTCCGCGTTAAAGAAGATGATGATACTGGAAACTAGCGGTTGACTGCTCATAGCTGTCTTTACTATCTATCTTTTTTATCGATGTTCCTTATGCATTGAGTCCGGACGAGTGAAACAGCAATTGCTCCCGTTAAACAGTTAGGAAGTTTCGTGCCCTACTTTATAGAATTGCAATCGCGAAACTACTCTATCTTTCAGCCAATATTTGCCCAGCCGCAGAACTAGAGGAATTACCTTTCGATAGACAGTTAGAGAATGGCTACAATTTAAAGATTCACGAATTTGCGTCACTGCTGCCTGAAAATCCCGTGAGCCGATGAGCTTGGGAACGGTATGGTAAAGTGCATCCAGTGCCCAGTTTTCTCTTGCTTTTGCAGCCAGCCAATCTGAATTTACTGTAGGTAGGTAGGATTGAAAAATCGCGATTGCCCGACGGATATCTCTCATATTTTCACCAGTTCGGGTATTGCGTTCGGTGCTGGAGTTTGAGTGCATTCGGTAAAGGGCTAAAGGTTCGGGTTCATACCAGATCGGATAATGTGCCGCAATTCGCACCCACATTTCCCAGTCTTCGCTCCAGGACAGACGACTGTCAAAGCCGCCCAGATGCTCGTAGACATCCCGCTGCACCACGATCGCGGGTGTTTGAATTCGCTGCTTAACTGCAATACGCTCCAGCCAACGATCCAGGATTCCGCTTTCAGATTGCTCCAGCTCAGAAAGGTACTGCCAGTGCCCCCGTTCGTCCATCATGATGTGGCGACAAAAAGCAGCCCCAATGTCGGGTCGCTGCTCAAAGGCACTTTGCAACTTGTGATAGAACCCAATACGGACGCGATCGTCGCCGTGTAGCAGGTGAATCAATTTTCCTCTAGCGCGCTCTAAGCAGGTTTGGAAGTTTTTGATATGCCCCACATTCTGTGGCTGGCGGTAAAATTCAACCCGACCTTGTCCCACTTCTTCAACTACAGCAGCCGGATCGTCTCGGGTTGAGCCATCATCAATCACTTCGATTTGCATCATTTCTACACCAGGGTCCTGCATCAGCACACTCGCTAAGGTTTCACGCAAATACTCAGCGCAGTTGTAGGTCGGGATCATCACTGACCAGAGCGGCTGAACTGCCTTAGGTATCTTTGGAATGGCTGCACGATACAAATGATTCTCGCTCATAGGTCGATACAAATTTAATAAAGCTGCAATTAATCAAGAAATGCGATAGATTAACCCTGCGTCACCGCTGTACTTCAATTCAAAATTCTGTTCGATATACTCAATAAATTTAGAGTTACTGGCTCGCAGCTTTTCATACTGAGAAGTCACGATACCAATCCAGTCCGATCCCTGGTTATGCAGTTCCTCCAATAATGAAATTAAATCCTGATCTTGTCCTGCGGCTAAGTCATCCCACCAGGGAATTTCTGACCATGCAGGTGGAAAAATCCATCCCCGCCTATGACTGTAATAGATCATTACAGGATTACCAATTTCATCGGCAATGCTAACTACGAGATCATCAGGCTCAGCTAACTTCTGCAATTCGATCCCCAGCCTGTAGCTAGGCTCTAGAACAGGGCGATACACGGAAGGCAATCGTCTATGGCCAAACAGACCGATGACCAGCAGAATAGTGAGTATGCAAGCCAGCACGACAGGAGTTTGTGAGCGTCGCCGGAACAGAGAGGCGATCGACAAAATTGCGTGCCCTGAAAGAGCTGCTGCTGCCGGATTCGCCAAATGAAAATTGTAGGGCTGGTCAACAAGATGTTTACACCCAATAAAGTAGTAGACTCCAACCCCAACAATCCACCAATGAAAAAACCAGGGAGCCTTGCCCCAGAAAGCTTCTGGATCAGGGTTTGAATTTGAAAGCTGCTGAGGGGGAGGTAACACCAACCCTAGACAAACAAGACCCAGTACAGGTTTTGTCCAGATCCAGCCATCGAAATGGCGATACAGTTTTGGCAGGTAGTATCTCTCGTTAATCCAGGTCATAAAGCCCTGATCCCAGAGCCAGCTTCCTGCACCCGCAAAGTGATGAGGCGGGTAATTCAGATAAAGATATCTTGCCCATAAGTAATAGGCAACCACGGGAATAAGCGTTAGCAAAGCTGCAATCGCGCTCGTTACAACCATTCTGTAATTCAGACGCTGCTTCTGTCTCAGGATCGTGAAGCTTGCATAGAGCATCGGAATTCCAACGACCAACCCAGTCAGCTTAGTTAGGAAGCCCCAGGCACTAATAACGATCGCAAGCCAGAGGTCAAAAAAACGTTCATGCTTACAGTAGCGAACTAGAAGCCAGCATCCTGTGGTGATAAGAGCAACCATAGCTGGATCGGGTAGGAATTCTCGGTCGGTAAAAATGCTGCCAGGAATCAGCGCCATTACGGCGGCTGCCATTAAGCCGTGCTTTTGATCCCACACTTGGCGTGTCAACTGATAGAGAGCAAAGATTCCCCATAAGCCGAATAAAACCGCAACAGATCGTCCAACCCAGTTATGTTGACCTACCATGCTGTAGAGCAGTGCTGCAATATAGCTGACCGTTTGAAATTCTCGCCCGTTGTAGCTTGGTCCAGGTCCATTCCAGCTAATTTCTGGATATAAGATATTCCAGTTTCTCCGCCAGAAATTGTCTGCCATCATGGCAGTGCTGGTTTCTCGCCAGCCATACTGATCAACAAACGGCTGATCAATTAACTGAAGACGCAAAGTTGCAGCACCGATAATAATGGCAGTAAGTAAGAGCTGAGTTCGAGAAATCCTTATCTTCATAGATCCAATTTCATTCCCCTAATCTTTCAATACAGCGTTCTTTACAGCGTTCTCCGCTGAATAACTGCTGCATTGAGAAGAACTTGAGAAACTGTTGACCGACTGCTTCCAGGGAAAAAGCTGCTTCGACACGACGACGGGCGAGTTTGCCTAGCTCAGATGCCCAGCCCGGTTGATCGAGTAGGCGATCGAGCGCAGATTGAAACGCGACCACGTCGCCGCAGGGTACCAGCAAGCCCCCGGATGCTTCTCCCTGGTTCAGGATGTCGGGCACCCCGGATGCTGCCGCTGCAACCAAAGGCAATCCGCAAGCCATCGCCTCGATCGGGGCAACCGGAAACCCTTCAAACACTGATGGAAAGGCATACACATCCCCAGCAGAAAGCACACGACGAATTTCACTGCGGTCTGTGATGTACTGATTTATCCAGGTCACATTTTGGATTGGAAGTGCATCAATTCGCTGCTGCAACACGTCGGCATCCTGCCCCGTTCCCAGGAGAAGCAGCCGTAGTTCCTGTTTGGGTCGCTCTGCACAAATGTTTGCCCAGGCATCCAGCAGAATATCTAGCCGTTTGGTGCTCATCTCAATCCGCCCGTGCCAGACGACTACCTGCGCTTCAAGCGGCAGCCCTAGAGCAGCTCTCGCCTCATCTCGGCTCATTGCAGTCCACTGTTTTAAATCGATCGGGTTAAAGATTTGAGCGACTTTGTGGCAGGGCAAATGGTAGCGATCGCTCACTCGTTGAATCTCGGTTTGAGGTGCGATCAGCAGTCCATCGCAAGCATTGATAGTGAAAGGTCGTAGCGATCGTCCGATCCGGTTTAGCTCGAAGCAGCCACTCTGAAAACTGCCGAAAACAGGCAATCTCATCCATTTACCTAGCAGAGTGCAGACATCGAAGCGCGGCGATTCATAATCCTGACATAAAATGGCACGACATCCGTGACGACGAATCTCCTGAAATACGCCCCTGAGAGGAGTTGCCAGATAGGGAGCTACCAGATTCAACCCTTTTAAGAAGCGGCGACGGTTTCCTTTGACGTTCCCTGCCATTTCCTCAAAGCTTTTCGCCAAGTAGGGATTAGGGTTCACCATCTGACGACGAATCGCTTGATAAGTTTTCGGTGCAGGCAAAACGCTAATGGTTGTACCCGTTGAAATATGCTGAAGTCGCAGCGGCTCAGTCACTTGTGCAGAGACCAAAATTAGGACAGTGCGGATGCCCACGAGTCGCAGAGCCTCGATGTAGCCTAGCAGCCATCCCCCCGGACCATCGGTACAGAAAGCTTCGAGGGTAACGTCGATGCTCTCTAAAAAGTCATCCCACAGGTCGCCCCAGGGCAGCAGCGCAATGCTAAATTGAGGCTGTCTTTCTGCAATCGTCACTTCAATTTGAGTCTGCTGTTCAATGACCATCTTGACACTGCACCTCCCTTAATTTATGAGGTAATCGCAGGGCACGCCATTCCTGCAAAAACTGCTGCTGAATCACCTTGAGTATCAGTCGAACTCCAGCTTTGATTATTTGCCAGGAGCGGCTACAGATTAACGCTTCTCGAAGCTGAATCAGCGCAGCTCTTGTATTTCCTTTGGTAGCCATTTGTTGAGCAAATGAGACTGCCCAGAGTGCCCAATTCTTGAGGGCAGATCGCGTCACCAAATCTGCAACAGATTCAGGTAGATAGGCGTGAATAATGGCAGTCGCGTTGCGGACATCCCGGATATTTTGCCCACTCAAAACCGATCGCTTGGTTAAGGAATTGGATCGATCGCGGTACAAAGCCAACGGCTCTGGTTCATACCCCACGGGATAATAGGCTGCAATCCGACACCACATTTCCCAGTCTTCGCCACAGCTCAACATCCGTGAATCAAAGCCACCGAGCTGCTCGTAAACCTCACGTCGAACGACCATTGCAGGAGGCTGTAGGGTTAACTCTGTCGCAATCCGTTCTAACCAGTTCGACAATATCCCTCGCTCAGTTTGCTCCACAATGGAAAAATACTTCCAGTGCCCGCACTCATCCATCAAAATCTGACGGCAGAATCCGGCTCCGATTTCCGAATATTGCTCAAACAGCAATTGCATTTTTGGATAAAAGCCATCGAGGATAGCATCATCTCCATGGAGCAGATGAATTAGATAACCCCGCGATCGCTGCAAGCACGTTTCAAAATTCTTGATATAACCAACATTCTCAAGCTGCTGATAGAACTGCACTCGCCCTTTGCCTAGTTCTTGAACCACCGCTGCTGGATCATCTTGAGTTGAGCAATCATCAACAACTTCAATCTGCATTAGCTCAGGTCCAGGGTCTTGAGCAAGCACACTATTTAACGTTTCTCGTAAGTAGCTAGCGCAGTTATAGGTCGGTATCATAACGGACCACAATGGACGCGATAGTCCGTTTTGAACAGGTCGTATTACTGCTTGATGAAGAGGTAATTCATTCATCTTAATTTATTTTCGCTGCTCCAGAACATATAGCGTACCGTCGCCCAGCAGCCATCTTCTGAACGAATACTGCTGTTTCACCATCCATCCAGACTCAGTAATGAATCTAAGTTTATATAAATACTTGAATCTACCTGTATTTTCTCCCCAAAGACAGGTAAAGCTGCTCCAATCTACCTTAACTCGTCTGTCAATATTGCTTTGTTGCGGCTCACAGGTTTCAAGCCGATTTGCAAAATGCCAGCCATTGAATTCAAATCCGCCATAAATTTGTTCAGGTAAAACTTTGGAATCTTCAATTAAACTATTGAGAGCTTGCCACCGTACTCGATTCCACAGCAGGTAGTCATGAGTTGCAGCAACAGTAAAGCTACCGTACACCAGCAGCAGGGCTGAAGCAGTAAAAGCCATTCCTGAGGGCAGCTTTTCTCCTAAAGAATCCTTGCTCAAAACAATGATAAGCATCATCAAAATAGGCATTAGAAAAAGCAAATAGCGATCGAACCAATACTGCTTATCCAGTCCTCCAATCACTACAAAATAAATAAAAGCGGCAGAAATAGCTAAAATAGGTAGCCATCCTTGATCTGAAGTATCTTCTTTCCAACGAGTCGTAAGATCTAAAAAGGCTGGAATGAGATATAAAATAATCACTGCCGCTCCAATAAATCCTATCAAGGTCAAAAGTTCCCAAGTTCTGTTCCATATTGCTTCTCCACCGGCATTGAGGCTAGAAGAGTAGCCGTCAAAGGCTTCGGGTCCTACACCAAAAGTTTCTAGGGTATTTCCAACAAAAGGCATTTGCCTGCCCTGAAGAACAAGGACAGTACCTGATGCTAGAAATAGCAAAATCACTAACAGATCTAAACGTCTATTTCTGAAAGATAAGCTTTTAAAGCGATCGGCAAGGCAAACTATTAAAAAGGGAAATAAAAACAATCCCAAGTAAACCAATATGATAATTGCATTTTCAAGATAGGTTAAAGCGACAGTCACTAACCCTTTGGAAAAGGTTTCTAACAAATTTTTAATCTGAAAACCATACAGGGCTGGCGTCTCGTTAACAGAGTTTAGCCAATGGGAATAACCTGCCTGCAATAATAAGCCTGTTATAGTTGGCAAAAAAGCTACAGTAAAATTTTTTATCTTTAATCCTTTTTTAGCCAGATAAGCCAAGCCGAAACTAGCAGTAATAACAATGCTGGATTGGCGATTTAAAATAGCAATGAATGAAATTAAAATGCCAGCTAGAACTTCTAAATTTGAGTTTAGCCTAAGTCCGCGAACGATGAAATAGAGCGATAAAATTGCAAAGGAAAATGAAGGAACATCACTATTAAAAGAATTTGATGAGCTAAAGTAGACAGGATTGAGAGCAATAACTGAAGCCCCAAGCAGAGCAAGCTGGAAATTCCCTGTCAATTCTCTTAACAGTCCATAAGATGCCAGCACGCCCAATAACCCCAGTACTAGCGTAGAGACACGAAGTACTGTGAACGAAAAACCAAAAGGTAAACAGAAGATAGCTCCCCAAACAACCTGTGATAGCAGGTTGGTTGCAGTCCAGTCAGAGAGCTGATACTCTCCTGTTTCTAGAAGCATTTTGACGGTCCAGCCGTAAGCCCAATCATCATTAAGCGGAAAATTGCCGATCGGGTTAATCAGCACGAGCATCGCCATCCAGACAATAGTGACTAGCAGGATGCTGACAAAATCAGGATTCAACCTAGAGATCCTGAGGGGCGATCGTAACGAGTTAGCTTTCATACTTGTTCCGCACCACGAGATAAAATTAATTTGGCTAAATGCTTATTCCTTATTGACAGTTTCCTATTCCTTACGCCTTACAAAAAACATGGTAAGCAAGTCATTAGCTCCTTGTTCCGTTCCTAGCTCTTGAATTTGGTAATCTGGATTGTTCTGTACTCTTTCCTCAAACCACTTTTGGTCTGCTTCGTTTAATACTAAAAACTGATCATGTTCCTCAAGAAAATTGCTGCTTTGAACGCTTTGAATAAAGGAATAGTGTGTGCTAATTGCATTTAAGTGAACGTAATCGCCCGTTGCGTAAGCACTGGTCACGTTCTTAGTTGCAGTTTCCCAATCCAAAATATGGAAGTAGCGGCTTGGCTTAGAAGAGTAGTAGAAGCGCGGGAGAAAGTCATGCCCTGCTTCCATCGCAATCGGCAGTTCTGGATATCCGTAGCTCAAATCATTTGCTCCCGGTTTCTGTGAATACTCAGGAAATTTTCTGGCATAGTAAAGTGGGTAAAGGATTATCGTTAATGTGAGTGCCAGAAGCGCGATCGAGCGTAGAGTCGAATACGAAAATCGGTTTCGTTCTCTATTTCTCTCTCTACTGCTCAATGCTTCAGGGGCAGAAATCATTTTAGAAATCAGGTAGGTTAATAAAATAGACCAACTGACCGTAATCGTTGGCAGAATATAGCGATCGTTTAATAGCGGTTTTACAGTAACAGTAATTATCCATGCTCCTAGCGGAACCAGCAGAAAGAAGATGGAAAGTATTAAAAGTGAAATTTCTCCGTGATCGAGCTGACTCACGAAGGAAGGCTTCGATATTATTTTTTCAGTTGATTTTAAGATACTTAGCAATGCTGAGATGGTTAACAAACCCAATATAAACCAGACAAACTTCGGAAAGGGAGTAAGCAAGTCAATTGCTTCCGATAAGCTGTAGGTATAAAACCATTTTGCCCCATTATTAGATTGATTAATGATTAAAGGGACTAGGGGTAACAGAATCATCCAGCCTGCTAACACTGATAAATAAAGCTTTTTTCTAAAAGTGCCAATATATTTATCGTAAGTTAAAAATGAAGCGAGAACCGCTGTGCTATATAAAATGCCGTACAGATGAGTCAAGACAATGGCAGCGTGAGCCAAAGTGTTGATTAAAAGAGAAGTGAAGGTGTATTCCCGTTTTCTATTTAGCGAGTCGTATTGAAGACATCCAAATGCACAAACTGCGGCAAATAAACCGTACATTCGCAGTTCTGCATTGTGATATAAAACAAGTTCGGACAGGCAAAAAATGCTAGTTGTGCCAACAGTAACCGACCAGAAATTATAGGTTCGCCGTAGTACCGTCCATATCATGATGTAAGCAATCGTGATCGTTACGCCGGAGAAAAGCCGCAGCGATAGTTCGATTGAGCCAAAGGATGAGCCAAAGATTTTGTCCCAAACCCAACCTATGATGAAGTAAAGCGGGGGAGCTTGATTAAACTTGTCGCTCCAGGCAACCAGCATGTGTGGTAGGGAAGGATCGTTTAATAAGTAGAACGACAGAAGCTCATCATTCCAGAAAAACTTTCTAGAAGAGACAACGGCGCATGAAATCAACAGCGATGCAACTGCAAGCGCAGGAATAAAATATTCCCAATACCGCTCATTAAAAGTAATCTTTCTGATATCCATTCAGTACGCTGCCCTTCAAACTAAACTTTTTGCAGCAATATTAATGCTTGCTTTTTAACATTCTTTTCAGCCAAAGCCGACGTAGGACTTCCCAGTAACCGCCGCCTACTTTAATTAGGCGAAATGAAGAAACGCCCATGTCCGGAGTCCGGTTAATCCAGGAGATTGGAACTTCATGCACGGAATAACCCATCAGCATCGGCTGTAGACCTGTTTCAGCATTGATTGCAAATCCGGGCTGTGTGATTTGAAGATTCTCAACAACCTCCCGGCGCATTAGCTTGAGATTATTTGTTAAATCCCGAATATCACCGCGCAAGAATAGAATACGAGCCAGAAAGTGAAAGCCACGATTAGCAATAATTTTCTGAATGGGATAGTTTAGCAAAACGCTATGGCGGGAGAAGCGGCTCCCCACAACGACATCGTATCCCTCTGCTGCTGCATCAAAGAGATCCCTAAGTTCAGGCAAAAGATGCTGAAAATCGCAGTCCATCGACAGAATATATCTACCTGTTGCAGTTCGATAACCATCTGCGATCGCCCTACCTACCCCATTGGGAGGCGTACGAAAAACAGGCTTAATCCTCGGATCTTCTTCTGCTAGCTGCCGTAAAATTATTCCTGTGCGATCTTGACTGTTGTCATCCACAGGAATGATTTCATGAATATAATCGCCGTATAGCTCTTTTAAGCGGGTCACCAATGGCTTCACGTTCATTTCCTCGTTGTGGCAGGGGATAACCACTGATATCGAGTTGTAAAGCGATACATGTTCACAAAGAGAAGCATCCGGGCATTCCACCCCGCGCGGCGGCTTCTGAGCATGAACGAGAATAGAACCTGCTAGGGTTTGAAGGACAGGCATATTTTCGAGCAGGATCGAGAGATTCCGCAAAAACCAAATTAGTGGACGGTTGAGAGGCGAATAGACAAAATCATTAAAAATGGCAAATACTCTAATAAAACCTAATTCAGAAATCAATTCATACAATTTAGGACGGCTGAGCAAGTGACGGGGATCTTTCTGTCCAAGCCATCCTGCCAGAAGCCGTCGCAACCTAAGAACTATATTCCAGGGATTGCTTTCATAGAATAGAATCTGTCCACCAGGCTTCAGAAGTTCGTAAACGTTTTGCAAGAACCAGGCACAGTTTCCAGCGTCCAACAAATCCATTGCAATGATGAAATCAAACTGCTCCGCTCCTAATTTGTCAGACTGAAGCGTTGCATTGATAAACCGGATCGAAGCGGGAAGATGATCAGGGCGATCGCCAGTTGGGTTGAACGTGACGGCAGTAATAGGATTCTCCCCGCGAGAAACACGCACTAACTGCTGAGTAAATAGTCCTCGACCACAGCCCAGTTCTAAAATCGTTTGCCCTGGTAATAGATGAACCATGTGGCGAAAGGATTGTGCTCGCCACAGGAGACGATCGCGGTAAATGGGATCTCGTTTCAGCCAGTAGCGATCGCGGTATTGCTCACGAATACCGAGTTTCTGTACCGCTGGGTCTATTGTTTCCTGAACAGTAGTCGATGGGCTTAATAAACTCATAATTTTTCTCTAAAGGTGCATTTGACTTGTTAACTGCTGAAGAATGAATAGAGTTTTCAGAATAATTAACTCACCTTCTCTACCAGCAGAACTGTTTCCCAATCTGTTGTAACTAAAGGCTTAACTCGATAAGCAGGATTAGCTAAAATCCTCATCTCTAACCATTGGGGGCACTGAATATATTCCCAATCTTTATCAACACTCTTCAGTGGACACTTCCTCCTATAATCCCGTTCATCTATAACAAGAAAGCGATCATAATTTTGAAGAAAATCATCACTTTGAATAATATTATTTCTGAACCTTTCCGGGTAAACACGTTTTAACGCATCTAAATGCTTGTATTCTTGTGGAGTAAACGAGCCACTATTTTCATTTACAGCAGCTTCCCAATCTAAAATAAAAAAGTGTCGGTATCTTTCAGAAGAATAATGAAAAATCTGCGTAAACCATGATGAGAACTGTATTGCAACCGGAAGATTTCTGTAATCAAGCTCAGATAAATCAACTTTCTGCAAAATAGTTCCGTGAAGCTCCTGCCTTGTAAAGCTTCTAGCAAATTTAATAGGTTGCGAGAGAAAATATGTAATTAAAATTGTGCACAATATCAAACTGGCAAGCTTCTTTAGAATATTGATTAAATTACTTCTTCTGACATTTTCTAAACCAAATTAGATCGG
>NZ_JACJOR010000591.1:0-3548 GCF_014695615.1 Leptolyngbya sp. FACHB-711 | reverse complement strand
TTAGAATCTACCCCACCTGTTCTAGATTCTGAGAATCCTTGCTTGTAGGGAGTATTTGAATTCCTTTCAAAATTGGATCGAGTCAATTCCTCTGTTGCCTTTATGACATTTCTCGCCGCAGGTGATCCAGTTCCCTGGTTCATAGCTTCCTCCAGTTCCAACCCTGCCTATCACTTTAGTGCAGTAGGTGGTTATCGGATTATCCTTTCTTTCCTTGGTCGCTTTAGTAACCAATCCTGCGCTAAGGTTCTACAGGATTTTGCGGCACTACAGCCACAGCTTGAACAATACGAAGTTCCATTCTTTGGAGTCACAATTAATCCAGAAGATATCGTTCTGAAAGAGTTAATCAAGATTCCGTCCTATTTCAAACTAATCTGGGATTTCGATCGCTTCGTCAGCTTACGATATGGCGTACTGCCAGATGAGTCCAATCCAGATTTCTATCGCCCAGCAACTCTGGTCCTCAATGAGAATCTTCATGTTCTCAAGGTGTTTCCCCTAGAGAATCCTGAAAGCCATGTTGCTGATGTATTTCGCTTTATCGAAAGTCTTCCAGTACCAGAGCCAGCAATGATGGCGGTCAGGCAGGCTCCCGTCCTTTTCATCCCCGATGTAATCGATCCAGAATTCTGTGAATTTCTGATTCATCTTTATCAAGCCAACGGAGGAAGAAATTCAGGCTTTATGCGGCAGATTGATGGCAAAACAGTAGAAGTTTTGGACGCCGATTTTAAGCAGCGTAAGGACTTTCATATTACTGATACAGCCCATCTACAAGCCATTAATGATTTAATCTTGCGGCGGGTAAAACCAGAAATTGAGAAAGCCTTTCAATTTAGTATTACTCGATTTGAACGTTACCTTGTCGCTTGCTACGATGCTGAAACACAAGGTTTCTTTAACCGCCATCGGGACAATACGACCAAAGGCACTGCCCATCGTCGCTTTGCTATGACAATCAACCTGAATACGGGAAATTATACGGGTGGCTGTCTTCGTTTTCCAGAATACGGTAATCGCCTCTACCGTCCTCGAGTGGGCGAAGCTGTCATCTTTTCCTGTTCGCTGCTGCATGAAGTGACGCCTGTGTTAAGCGGAAAACGGTTTGCCTTATTATCCTTTTTCTATAACGATGAGGATGCTAAAATTCGCGATCGCAATCAAAAGTATGTTGTCCTTAACTCAGAGCAGCAGACCAACAGTGATAAAAAGCAAGAATCTCAAGTAAAGTCGCTTGGGTTCCAGGGTAACTCCCAATCCAGATATCGCAAAAAGCGTCGTAAATCGTAAAGCAGATGCTATGCCAAAACATCATATTGTCATTACTGGGACTGGTCGTGCTGGAACAACATTTCTAGTTCGGCTATTTACAGCTTTAGGTCTTGATACTGGATTTGATGACTTTACATCAGCCGTTCACCCAAACTGCAATGCTGGGATGGAGTGGGATATTCATCAGGAAAATGTACCCTACATCATAAAGAATCCGTGGTTGTGTGATTACCTTGATAAGGTTCTAGAAAGCACTGATACTGTCATTAATTACGCGATTGTCCCTGTTCAAGACCTCTTTCGGCAGCGGAAAGGCAGCGAGACGTAGCACGAAGAAGTGACGCTTCCCTTTATCCAGAAGGAATTTATGGAGGTCTTTAGCACACATTTGACCCATAGCAACAGGAAACCGTATTAGCCAATCAACTCTACAAGATTGTCTATACAATTGCAAAGCATGATGTTCCCCTGACATTATTATATTTTCCCAGGTTAGCCAATGACCCAGAGTATCTTTTTGAAAAGATTAAATTCATGCTGGATGGAATAGAGCCATGAAAAATTCTTAGAAATATTTTTGAAAGTAGTGCGTTCAGAGCTAGTTCATGAATTTCGTCGAGAACCTATATAGCAACGTGATTAGAATAGAGCCGATAGAGCAGAATTAAAGGATTGCAAATTTTTAAAAAATATATTCTTACTTTAAAAACGAAACGGTTATGACAATAAGCAAGTCAAGTGGATGAAATTTTGAGGCTAGTGATAGAACTTCCGGACGAAGATGCATAATTAAGTAAGCGATTAAAATTTAAACGTAATAGCGTGTTAGAAACATAATTATGAATATCCTTGCTTGGATTATTTTGGGTTTTATTGATTGAGGGTAGTATTATGAGTATCATCAAGACAGGAACACTACAGCTTGCTGCCGCCAGTTTGAGCATTCCTGGAATTATCGTGGCGATTATCGGAGCAATGATTGCAATCTTTATCTGGGAATCACTGAGCCGTCGTTGTGTTTAAACTTCAGGGCTTCTGTTATAGGATGCCAATAAGTACCGCTATTTCTCATAACTCACCGCACACTCCTGGCTTAGCAAAAGTCAGGGGTTTCTTGAGCAATTTAGTTTTACAGCCCAGTATGAATACTAATACTCCCGTTGATTAAGCGAATCAAAGGTTTCTCGCTGAACTTCCTCGACCTGTCCCACCACAAAAATGAGCGTAAATGGCTGTCCCATTTCACGCTGCAAAAACTCCTCCAGCAAGGCAACCTGTTTGGGAGTAATGGGTTCTTTAGCACGGACATTGAGCCTAACTTCGGGCGGGGTAGTGTGCCAGTTGGTTCTGCTGGTCAGGAGTTCGACTCGTTGAAAGGTAATGGTGCGATTGAGCAATGTCTGCCGGATGGTGGCTTCGAGATGTGCCTGTCTTACTAATCTACTAGAGCTAATACCCAGCGGCAGCAGCAAAATGGCGGTAAATGCCAGCGCACAAGTTAACGGTTTATGGGCATTGCGAAATGAAGCATAGCCTGTGAGCAAAAAAGTCAACATACAGGAGAGCATGATCCCCAGTAGATTTGTTGCATAGAGCAGGGTTGCTCCCTGGCTGAGTGACCAGTTTGCCTGAGATAACCCCAAACCCATCACACAAATTGGCGGCATTAGGGCAACCGCGATCGCTGTTCCTGCCAGACTTCCTGAAATCTTGGGCTGCACCTTTGCATAACCGCTAATGCCTCCCGCGACAATTGCCACCCCCAGATCGAGCAGCGTCGGCTCCGATCGTGCCCAAACTTCGCTGCCAAAATTTTCGATGCCGACCAGCCATCCTACACTGTAGGCGAGAGCGACTGCCAGTAAAGTTCCGGCAATAATTGCGATTGCGCCTTGCCGAAGCAAGATGACGTCTCCTCGAAGCGCACCAAAAGCTAAGCCACGAATAGGCAGCATGAGCGGAGCAATAATCATTGCGCCAATAATGACGGCAGTGCTGTTTGCTAACAAGCCAAAAGTGGCAATCAGGCATGAACTCACGATTAAAATCAGATAGGATAGGTCAGGCGTAGATTCCTTTAGTATCTCGGTTTGAAGCTGCTGGAGCGGAACTAGAGCTTCGCCTCGACTTCTAAAATTCCTGAACCGATGTTTAATTCCTTTCGACATCTGCTCCTCCTCAAGCCACAAAATTCTAGAAGTAACGAGATGCGGATTTCTGACAGCATCCTACCTTAAGACTGTGGCAGTTATTTGATAATAGTTTGAAGAGAT
>NZ_JACJOR010000590.1:0-3521 GCF_014695615.1 Leptolyngbya sp. FACHB-711 | reverse complement strand
CCGGATTTGGTCAAAGCTATTGAGCAAGCATTCAATCAAGTCTCAACCGCTGATCTGCAAGGCTGGTTCACTCACTGCTGTTACTGTACCTGATTAGATTGGAAAAGGCTGTAAACTAAAAGATTGAGTTGACTGTGAAACAACAGATTGAATGAAAGGGAGTTTAAAGAAGTCGTTGTAGGTGTTTTGGGGAACTGCAAGATATAGAATCCGTTCTGGATCTGCGTCTTCTAAGGCATAGCGGTAGTTAATGAATTGACCGATCGCCAAATGAAATTTAGAAATCGTAGAAGCACCAATAAAGCTTTTGATTTCAACGGCTATTTTTTGCCCCTCTTTTTGAGCAGCAATAATTTTTTCTGCTCCCAGGTCAATATACATATCAATCACGCCTCCAATTCGAATATGAAGTGGATCATCTGTAATAATCCACCCATCTTTTTCAAGAGCAATTTTGACGGCATTATGAAATAAATCTCTGGCAGACATTTCTCCTCTTCATTCTCCCACTGCAATTCCTTCTACTCTATTATCTCTTCATTCTCCCACTCCCTCATTTTGCCTCGCCTTAAACTTCATTGCAGCCCAGTCACTGGGAGCTTCAGACACTCTGGCACTGCTCTTCTTAGTAGCTTGCTTAACTGCCTCGACATTACCCGCCTCAACGGCTTGTTTCAAATCGCGATCGCGGTGTGCGGCTTGAATTGCAGTTTCTTTATCACGGGAACTGGTATCAAACACTCTTTTTAGATCTTTGAGAATGCCGGAATGGTTGGAAGCAAGCTGATATTGGCGTTCGGTATCGAGCAGCTTTGTCATCAGTTCGAGTTGCATGGAATCACCTTCGCAGAGTTCTTCGAGGAGCTTCCATTCATCAATTCCTAGTGAGTTTTGATTGGAGTTAGGGCGGGGAACGGGCTGAAATTTTGCATCCATTGGTCATGATCAATTTGTGCCAATCATGCGACTGGCAACACTAATGACCTCCGGTGAGTTCTTGATGACGACTGGGCGGCTCCATTCACTACCAGCGATAATGTTGCGGTTATGCAGCAACAGGATCATTCGCTCAACAGCTTGACGAGAAGCGGTTAAGGTCATTTTCACAGGCTCCTCGTGTGGGGAAGATTGAGCAGAATTGGCTTCAGGTGGTTGCCCCGCATCATTCGCAGAATCTCTGTCAATGAACATTACAAATACTCCTAAAACGCAGGAAAGACTGGCACATTAAATTGTCACAGTCCAATTAGTCTTTATATAGGCTACCACAGTCCAATTGGACTGTATACGAAGATGCAAAGCTCTGACACGATTGATCATGCTTGAGGTAAACCGTGTTTAGAGAGTATGGGGAAAGCGGGTAGAGTTCTAAAAACAGTCATGCAGAGCTACGGCATTAGTCAGGGAAAACTAGCCGCAGCGATGGGGATTGGTGCATCTAATGTTTACCGATGGGCCAATGAGATCCGAGATCCCGGATCTGAAACGGTCATGAAAATTTTGGAAGCACTTGAGAACTTAAACCCTGATGCTGCCACAGAATTTAGACAGCTTTATATGAATCCTGATTCAGAGACAGGGACAGAATCAGATTAGGCAATTTTCCAGAATGCGCGATGCCACTGAAGAGAATCAATTCTTGGATTGTAAATCTTCTGGTTTGGCAGAAGAATAGCTTCTCCATCAAAATCTTTTAGTGGTCGTATATCTGTTGGGCTTTCTTCATGGAAGCGCTCGCGTGGAATAATAATTTTGTAATCATCACCAATACCAAACCAACCACGATCAAATGCCCAATGATGATTTTTACAAAGAGCAATTCCATTATCAAAGCGATCGTCGTGAAACTCTGAAAATGGTTTGATATGCGCTCCATCTACAATGTTCTGACTATCTTGGCTAACGATCTTCAAACAGCAAAGGGCACAATGTTGTAGATACAAGGAGACTACGTTACGACGGAATGCAGCATTTCTAACAAATGTCTTATCTTGGTCTTTAATATCTTCTGTTGTGTAAACAGCACCGCCTTTTTCCAATAATCTCAACTGAATATTATCTAGCTCATCAACTTCATAAAGTTTTTCTAGCTGTTGTGTCTTTGCTGGAAACCATGTTGAAACTAGAGTTTCAGCCAAATGAACCCTTGAACTCACATCCTGTAAATACTCAAATAATTCATCATCTACATACGCATATTTAACTGTATTTCGGAGTGCTGATAAACCTTTAATTTTAGTTCTACTTGCAATCGTTGCCTCGAAACCAGGATTAGGCATAAGATGCCAAAATTTATCGCCTGTGAGATGAAAGAAAGGTAAGGAAATATCTGAGCGATGATCAGTGGTTACTAAATTTGACCAGTATTTGAGGAATGTAGCAATTAGCTCAGGAGTTAAATAGATTTGATTATGCTGTATTCTACCTTTGTCAAATTGTTCAATCACAGAGAGTAATAGAGTTGGTTTGTGTGGTACAGCTCCATGGGCGCGATCGACTCCTAGCTTTGTAAACTTTTTAGCGTAGTAGCTTAGGTCTTTCTTCATCGCTAGTTATAAAGCTCCCAATAGCCATCTCTGAGGTACTCTGGCGGATCTCGAAATTCATCGCTTTGCGAAATCTCTTCGACTAACTCAACCTTACCCGGAAACCATCGAGCAACTAACACAGTAACTAAACTACTTCTTAGAATTGGGTCTTGTAGAAATTCAAATAGTTCTTCATCTAAATACGCATATTTAATTGCTTGCTTGACTTCTGCAAAAGTTTTCAACTTCTCTTTAGAAGAGATTAGTTTTATATAACCTGGATTTGCCCATAGATGCCAAAACTTGCCACTTCTCATGTGAAAGAAGGGTCTAGAGATATCAGGATTGTGGTTGAACGAGCCTAGATAACTCCAGTATTTAAGAAATGTTTGAATCAGTTCAGAAGATAAATAAATTTTGTCCTCTGTAATAATTTCTCTTCTAACTTTTTCAATGACGGATAATAACAAAATGGGTTTATGAGGGGCTACACCATGAGCACGATCGACCCGTAAACGTTGAAACTTTTTTGCATAATAGCTCAATGCTTCAATGTCTCTTATTGCTTTTTTATGTTCATCCTGAGGCATATCAAAATAGTTGATCTAGATCAAAGTCTTCTGTATCATCCTGTTGTTTCTGCTTCTCTAAATACAGGATTAACAGAGTTCGCTCTAAAGGCTCCTTAATTCCATACAACTCCCTACTCAAAATCTCAAGTCCACCATTCGCATACTCTTGAAATATTTCTACTCTTTGAAGATCAGTTTCTGGATCAGAAGCCAGAATTTTGGGATCGTTGGTTTCAGCGATCGCGATCAAATCAATAATCGAACGATCTCGAAACTGCTCTTGCAATACGGCATCAGGATCTTTTCTAGAAAACTTCCCTAAAGGAACTTTTTTCCTGTGTTTGAAGCCTATGGCCGCAGCAAATGTTAAGACATCGGCATAAGTTGAGAATAAGCCCGTTCCGTCTTCTTTAGCTCTCAA
>NZ_JACJOR010000059.1:0-20769 GCF_014695615.1 Leptolyngbya sp. FACHB-711 | reverse complement strand
GTGACCAGGGCACTGACACAGCGAATGCCGCTTTCGAGCAAATAGGTGGGCGGCACGGGGGCGAAGGCAGATCGGGGAACGCGACGCAAAACCGGAAGCGCATCCAGCCGAATTCCCATGAGTTCCCCTTCCCGGTAGTCAAGGATCAGCAGATGGGGCTGGGCGGCAGGCATTTCTTCTGAGTCGGCGGGTGGAAGAGTGGGGGAAAGATCGGTGAAAATCCGCGATCGAATGTCCATCACCACAATCTCTTGATTCTGATAGTGGGTCAGGCTGAGGCTCCCATTCGCCGACTGACCATACACCTGCTGAAGCGGAATGACGCGCTGCACCACCAGAATCGGCAGAGCAAACCACAATTGCTGAAGTTGAAAGGTGATCAGCGGCTGGATTGCATCTGAGCGACGGTGGAGAACGCGGCGGGAGAGGAAGGAGGACATTGGGGGGTGGAGGGGTGAGGAGATGAGGGAGCGGAGGGATATCGATCCATCAACCAGCGGGAGTAAGCTCAAGCAGACGTTCCAGAGTTTGGAGGAGGCTTTGCTCGTTGTAGGGTTTGGAGAAGTAGGCGGATGCGCCGAGGTTGATCGCAAGTTGGCGGTGTTTGGTTCCGCTGCGAGAGGTGAGCATGGCGATCGGAATTTGTTCGAGGTGGGGGTCTGACTTAATGCGTGCCAGGAAGCCGTAGCCGTCGAGACGGGGCATTTCGATGTCGCAGATGACGGCTTCGACGTGCAGCCCAGAAGAAAGTTGGTCGAGGGCATCTTGTCCGTCTCTGGCTTGGGCGACGCTATATCCGGCTTTTTCGAGGGTGAGTGCCAGGTATTTGCGAACGTTGATTGAGTCGTCTACGATCAGCACGGTTGGCTGAGTTCTCGGCAGCATTCTCCCTGGGGTTCCAGGCAACATTCCCGCGACCATTCCCGGAATCATTCCTGGGAGCATTCCCGCAGACGACAAATTGATTGATTGCTCGGCAGTTCCTCCCAGGGGCAATCTGCCATTCATGCCATTCACAGGGGACAGGGCGGGATAGGCAGATTGAGCATCGACGACCGATCGTTCGCAGCTTGCGATCCAGTGCAGCAGTTCGGGCAGGTTCACCAGAGGCACAATCCGTCCGTCTCCCAGAATCGTACAGTTGCTCATACCGGGCGGCATTGGAAAACCGCCTTCGACCTGACGAATGGCAACTTCCTGTTCTCCCCAAGAGCGATCGATCTGAATTCCAGCGGGCTGATTGCCCTGATTCACAAGCAAGACGGTGGGGACGGTAATCGCAGGCGGGGTTTCCAGGTCGTCCTGATAGCGAGGATGGTTGAACATAAGCCACTGAGAGAGGCGTACCAATTGAACCATCGTGTTTTCCCAGGTGAAGGCTTCGCTGCCTGCTGTCTTGATAATTTGTTCGGGTTGCAGCAAGATCATTTCCTGGATCGAGTCGGTGGGGAACGCCAGCAGCATTCCGTTGCTTTCCACAATCAAAACCCGCGTCACCGACAGAGTATAGGGAACGGACAGAATAAACGTTGTGCCCCTGCCAGCCTGCGTGTTGACCTTAATTTCGCCCTGAATCTGCCGCAGCCGATCACGCACGACATCCATGCCTACACCGCGACCGGAAAGGGCGGTGACCCGATCGCTCGTGCTGAATCCTGGCTCAAAAATCAAGGACAATAATTCTTCATCGCTGGCAGCTGCAAGCAGAGTTTCATCCAAGCCCATTTGCTGCGCCTTTGCACGGATTTTCTCGATCGGAATGCCGCCGCCGTCGTCGTGAATCGTGATAATCGTGCGGCTATTGCGGTGGCTCGCAGTAATTTCGATCGTGCCTTGCTCTGGTTTACCGTTTGCCCGTCGGGCTTCTGGCGTTTCAATGCCGTGATCAAAGGCATTGCGAAGCAGGTGCATCAGCGGATCGCTCAACGCTTCGAGAATATTGCGCTCGATCAGCGTCCCTTCTCCATGCAGCACCAGCTCAACGGACTTACCGTATTGCAGCGATAGCTCTCGCAGTGCCTTCGGAAAACGGTTCGTAATATCCGACAGCGGACGCATCCTCACCTGGGTCATGCGAGTGCGGAGCTGACGCGATGTTTTATTGAGTTCTCGCGCCGTTTGCTCGGTATCTTCCAGGCTGAGATCAATATCGCTGGCGACTTCCTGAATTTGCACGATCGTTTCCATCACTTCCTGCGACAGCAAATGCACATCGCTGTAGCGATCCATTTCCAGACTGTCGAAACCGTTCAGTCTTGTATTCAGTGCACTGTCTGCTGAGGGCAGGAGCGGAGTTTGATAAGGAATTAGATTCAAGGTTGAGTCGGACGATCGCAGGGCAGGCGGCAGGCTGGATTCGGTTTGAACCCCAACGCGATCGTATTCATCTCTTAAATGTGTATTTGACTGTTCTAAAACTTGAACACGCTCGTTCAAAATTTGAATCAAACCGCGTAAACGCTTCAGGTGTAAATCAAGCCCGTTTCGTTCGATCGTCAGCTCACCAAACAAATCGCTTAATTGGTCGAGCTGCTTCACCGGAACTCTCACCGTGTTCTCTCCGGTATCTTTCGCAGCCGTGGGAGAAGACGTATCTACGCTAATTTCTGCAAATCGTGCTTCCGATCGAACTCCGGCTTTACTCGAAGCTGGTGCGTTTGCTGTAACTTCAGGAATCATTGGGGAAACGATCGCGGAGTTCTCTGGCTGGGTTGCCGTAACCTCGACGGTGGCAGGGCGTGAGTCTGAAGCCGCTTCGTTCAGCACAGAGTCCTTCACAGAGTCGAAAATCGGATCATCGATCGCAAATCCCTCGAGCAGTGCAGCATCAGCTTCAGCAACTGCGGCAGCGTCCGTTACTGCAAAATCTGATTTATCCCAATGATGTGCTTCCGCTGCAAAGGGTTCAGCTTCAAAAGGCTCAGCTTCAAATTGATGAACTGAAACCTCAAAACCTGCCGCTTGATCCAGGTTCCAGATTGAATCCGGCATCGAATCTGTTAAATCGGGCACTTCAATCGCCGTTGGCAGTGCTTCTCTTTGACCGATCATGACCAGAGCTTGCGATCGTCGCCAAGCCTGTAATGCGATCGGGGCGATGTCCTCAATGCGATCGGGGGCGGCGGCAATGTGAGCGGCAATCGACCCACAAAGCTGAGTAAAGTTTTCAAGCTGAAGCATTTCGCCCAGTCCGCCCAGTTCTTGCGCCAGAATTTCTAGCTCCTCACGCAGACAGGGATTGTTTTCGCTCAAAACGGCTTCGAGGCGGGTCAAACAGCCCTCTACCTCGGTTTCAAACAAGAGCGGGACAATGTCATGCCCATCCTCTGGCGACAGCATCGACTGAGCATCTTCGTCTTCTGGATCGCCCAAGCGATCGTGAAGCTGCTCAAAAATGGGCATCGCCTCTCGCTCTAGCCAGGCGGGATCAAGCACGATTTGCTGTCTGTCGCAGTCAATGACGTGCCGCATACAGTCCACCCCAGACAACAGCAGTCCCTCTAGCTCTGCATCGAGGGCGATCGTCTGCCGCTGAATTTTGAGCACCTTGAGCGAGTCTTCGAGCCGATGCGCGAGCTGACTCAGGGCGGTAAAGCCCATCATGCCCGCTCCCCCCTTGATCGAATGAGCCGATCGGAGGGCTGCATTGACTTTTTCAACATGAACCCCGTAATGGGCAAGTCCGAGCAGGGCTTCATCCAGCGTATTCAAATATTCTCGCGCTTCGTCAAGAAACTGAAGTTGGATTGCGAGTTCCTTATCCTGTGACATAGGGGAGGGGTGGGGAGTGGAGGGATGAGGGAATGGGGTGGGAATGAGAGGCTAGGGGGCGATTTAGGGAACGGTTTAGGGACACTTTAGGGGGCACTTTGGGGGCGATCGTTTCTCAAACCTCCTCTGGTCAATAATTTGGGGGTTGTAGGGTAAGCAGTGCCTACCCCACAGATTCGCCAACAACAGGGTTACTCGACTTCAAATGCACCCACAGACGCCTGCAATTCCTGGGCGATCGTCACGGTTTCGCGGATCGCGTCGGAGACTTGAATTGAGGATTTTGAGGTCTGCTTGGAGACTTGTGCCACCTGTTCAATCAAGCGAGACACGGCAGAAGAGGTTTCTACCTGCGAAACGGTGGCTTCTGAGATCGACTGCACTAGATTGTCGATTTCGCGGGAAACTGCCAGAATTTGACCGAGGCTCTGCTTGGCGTTTTCGACCAGATGGGTTCCCTCGACCACCTGGGCGGTGCTTTGCTCCATGGCTTCCACCACCTGGCTAGTTTCGCGCTGAATGGTCGCGACGATTTTTTCAATCTCCTGGGTGGCGTTGGCAGAGCGGGCTGCCAGTTCTCCGACTTCTTCGGCAACCACGGCAAAGCCCTGTCCTTCTTCGCCTGCGCGGGCTGCTTCGATTCCGGCGTTGATGGCGAGCAGGTTGGTTTGCAGTGCGATCTGGTTAATCAGCGACACCACTTTGGAGATTTGCTGAGAGGATTCGCCCAGTCGCTTTACTTTCTTAGCGGTTTCGCCGATCGTCTCCCGCAGGCTGAGAATGTTTTGCACAGTCAGATCCATTGCGCTGCCGCTGGTTTCTGCGGTGCTGGAGGCGGTGCGGGCAACTTCGGCGGCTTGGCGGGCACTGGTTGCCACCTGACGAATCGAGACGGTCATTTGCTCAACCGATTGGATGATTTGCGTTGTTTCGTCTGCCTGCTTCAGGGCTTCTTCTGCCAGACGGCGAACCGCGCCTTCGTTTTCACCCAGCGAACTGTTAACCTGCTCAACGGACTGTTTGACTTTAGTGACAATCTGCCGCAGGTTTTCCACGATCGAGTTAAAGAAGTCTGCAACCGTGCCAATTTCTCCCGCTGTGACGTTTGCCCGCACGGTCAGATTGCCTCTGGCGGCTCCTTCGACTTCGCTCAGCAGTTCGATGAGCTGCATTTGCAGAGCTTCTTTCTGCCGCCGCTGCTCCTCGGAAAGCACTTCGGCTGCCTGACGGGCCTCTTCTTTTTGCTGGAACAGGTCTGCCTGCTCGAGCGCAAATCCCAGCTCTTTGCTGCTCTTCTTCATCAGCGTGATTTCGCTTTCCTTCCAGCAGCGCGGTTCGCTGCAATGATGGGCAATCAGCAATCCGATCAATTCGTTTTTGATCAAAATGGGCGCGACCAGATTTGCCTTGACCTTAAACTGCTCAAGCTGCCCGATATGGCAAGGGGTAAGCCCAGCTTCATAGATATTATTGGTTGCCTGAACCCGACCGAGTCGATATTTTTCCACGTAGCGATCGGCAAAGCAGGGGTCCGCAATCCGCGCCCCTAATGCAGGCGGAAATTCTCGCACAACGGACTCTGCCACAAAGGTTCCTGCCCAGTTTGCATCAAACAAATACACGCCCACGCGATCGGCTTCCAGGGCTTCCCGCATTTCCCGGACGACGACATCGAAAATGTCTTGACGGTGAATAAACTGCCGCATTCGAGAAACGATCGTATTCACAAGCTGCTCTTGCTGAGCCGTTGTTTCCTGTTGTCGCAGCAGCATTGCCTGAGTCAGGGCATAGCCAATTTGCGTCGTGATTTGCTGCATCAGATCAATGTCTCCTGGCTGCCACAGACGCGGACCCGAACACTGATGCACACACAGCAAGCCAACCAGAGTTTCCCCTGCCAGAACGGGCGCAACGAGATTTGCCTTGACTTCCAACCGCTCTAAAATTTCGCAGTGGCAGCGCGAGAGCTTTGTCTCGTCGACATTGTCCATTTGCGAAATCTTGCCTGTTTTGTATCGCTGCACCGTTCCGGGGGTTAGAGGGTCATAGATTTCCTGTCCCAGCGATTTGATCCAGCGATCGCCTACGGATTCTGAGACGATTTTGCCGCTGGTCATGTCTTCGTTAAACCGATACATCACAATCCGATCGGCTTTGAGCAGCTCTCGAATCGCGTCGAGCGGCGCAGACAAAATGTAATCAACATTAAGCGACTGACGAATCTGGGTGGTGATGCGGCTGAGCAACTGGATTCGCTCGGTCGTGTTTTGCTGATCGGTGTATTGCTGTTTGAGCAGCGATTCTGATGCGGTCACGCTATCTGCCAGCGTATTAAACGTCTGCATTAGTTGACCGACTTCATCGTTCGATTCCACCCGGGCCCGTGCCGATCGATCGCCTGCCGCAAATCGCCGGGTGACTTCTCGCAGTGACTCGATCGGTCGAGCAATCGAGCGTCCAAGCAGCGTTCCCAGTGCCACATCTGCTGCAATTGCCACGACTGCCACCCCAAGCTGAAGCAGCAGAATTTGCCACAGCAATCGGTTCAACGCTGACTCAGACGTGCCGCGCACCAGAATCGCGATCGGTTCACCCTTAGGATTGGGTAACGCTTTTGCCGCAACGGTGTAGGTTTGTCCGTTGACCCGGATGCGATCGGTCACCGCCTCACCGACAGTCTGTTTGGGTTGCAGGGCATCTGCAGCTCGCTGCAAAATTTGGGGATCTGAAAGCGGAACATTTGCCTGCGCTGCTTCGAGATCGGTTGAATTGCCCAGATCAAGGCTGGTTGCCAGCTTAAATTCTCCGTTAGGCTGCCGCGCATAAACGGCACTATAGCCATTCTCAAAGGCAGCAATCGACTCTTCGACGATCGGCTGTTTTACCACATCTCCGGCAACCAGTGCACCAATAGTCGTGTCTCGCTCCGGGTCACGCACAGGCGTCACCACATAGCGAATCAGCCTGTCCTGTTCTTTCAGCTCAGCCGGAAGCGGCGGATTCTCTTTCTTTAATTCTTCGGCACTGACCAACGCATTTGCGCTGACCTGACGCGGTGAAGCGAGAACCTGACTCACCAATCCCTGCGGGTCAAATTTTTCGCCCTGACGATCGGCATTTGCGCTGGCAATGATCCGTCCATCGATGCCAACCAGCGTCGCGTACTCAATGTTGCGGGCTGCAATCTCATTGCTCAGAGTGCGCTTGAGTTCTTCTTCCTGTTCCCCAGAGAGCGATCGTCCGTTTACCCTGTCCCTCGCTGCATTAATAATCAGCGGGTTGTCTGACTGCCCCCGAAACCCAAATCCCATTTGATTGGTTTTGACTTCGTAGGACAGCCGCTCGACCGTCGCCTCCGATTTTGCCTGGTTTGCGAGCTGAGCTCGTCCGCCTGCAATCAGCAGCAGCGCTCCCACTCCCACCAGCCCAAGCACTGCAATTAGCTCGGATGTCAGCAGTGCAAACCTCTGCTTGCGCCGCACGGGTAAATTGCGAAACCAATGATCCGCCTGAACCCGGTTCATCTCAAGCGGAAGACTGACCTGCGATCGCCCCGAATTCAACGATGGTAGTTTTCGGTTGGTTTCAGCAGAAACAGCAGGAACAGACTCAATTTCCGATGGCTCTGACCCGATCGGTTCCAGATCATCTTTGTCAGGCGGAAACTGTCCGTTGGAAAGGGGACGGGGCTGGATGGTCATGAGCGCGATACCTCAGGAATGGAATGGGGAGAACAGAATAGAGAGAATGGGGAGATCAAGAGGTGGGCGATCGGGGGATGGGCAGACGAGGGGAGACAGTAAAGGGGAAAACAGTGAATTAGGCGCGATCGATTTGGAGATTGGGAAATAAACGGAGAATAAACGGGAAATAAATTAGGAAACAGGAGCGAATTTATAAATCAGTGAACAGACTTTTAACAAACAGGCAACAACACTGACAGAAAATAACACCTATAAATGGCTCCTAATGCCTTTCACCCCTTCACATCCCTAGCTCCCCATCTCCCCCATCTCCTCATCCCCTCACCCACTCATCCCTCTACGCCACCCGCAGCACAGACGCCTGCACGATCGCCTCTGCCTCTAGCACTAGCAGCACTTCCTGTCGATCTGAAAGCTGCTGAAGGGCACAGCCGCGCAGGTAGGGAACAAGCGATGCGGCAATTTGCCCAAGGGGAGATTGAATTTGATCGGATTGCAGGCGAACTGATCCTTCGACCCGGTGAACTGCCACACCTAAGGGAATATTGCCGACCTGCAACAGGACGATCGTGTATTGCTGAGTCGAAACATCCAGCAGGGAAACGCCGAGAAGCTGCGCCAGATCGATCGTCCAGCTAATTCGGCTGCGTCGATTGAGTAAGCCCAGCATTACCGGGTGCATATTAGGCATTGGAGTAAGCCGACGCGCAGGCAGCACCAAAGCTTCCTGGATCGACTGCATTGAAATGACGGCTGGAATTTCCGGGGTGAGCCAGAATTTGAGATAGGCATCGCCCGTTTGTTTTTGCGATCGACTTTCGGTCAGCGCAAGCTTTGCAATTTCCATGAGTGAAAAGAGCTGAAAAGGAAGGAGAAGAGAAACTGCGGAGAGATTGTTTGAGAAGTCTCAAAGGAACTACATCGCCCCCTAAATTCCCCAACTTTTGACTTGCCGCTCTAAAAGAGCGAGGGGGAACCTTGAGCCGCTAAACGTTCTGGTGGCAGGTGACAAATGCCTGGTGACAAATGAAAGCTTGCAAGGCTTGGTTCATCCAGAATTGACTCGTTAGGGAGGCGGTTCGGAAGATTACTCAAATAGCCGCTTAGCCAGAAACCGATTTAATTGCACGAATGAACTGTTCACGGGTAAAGGGTTTGGTGATGTAGGCATCTGCGCCTTGTTTCATGCCCCATAGCCGATCGATTTCCTGGTCTTTTGAGCTGCAAATCACGATCGGAACTCGTTCGGTGACAGGATGCTTTCGCAAGGTCCGGCAGAGTTCAAAGCCGCTCATTCCCGGCATCACCACATCGGTGACAATGACATCGGGCTTTTGTTCGATCGCTTTATCCAGAGCTTCTTTTGCGGTTCCTGCACCAATGACGGAATAGCCGCCTTCTCGCAGGTAATGGCTCATTAACTCCATTTCTGAATGAGTATCTTCAACGATTAGAATCGTTCCCATGATCGTGTTATTCATGCGTTCTCAGATATGAATTTGTTGGATGGCAGTTCTGGCTTCAGGTCAGATGCTTAAACACCATCTTCATCAGGTCAGACTGAGTAAAGGGTTTCGTGAGATAGCCTGAAGCACCAACTAGACGAGCTTTGGCGCGATCGATAAATCCGGTATTACCCGTGACCATAATGATGGGCGTGGCTCGAAAGGTCGGATGCTTTCGCAACAGAGAACATAACTCATAGCCGTCTAAGCTAGGCATGGTTACGTCTAGCAAAATCAAATCCGGTTTACTGCGGATGATCTGCATCAGTGCCCGCACCGGATCACTAATCAACACAACAGAGAACATCTTGTCGTCCAGAAACGCATTAATTGCCTGAAGCACCGTGGGGCTATCGTCAATGCAGGCAATCGTATAAGTCGTTTTGGCAGAGTTTGGGCGAGGCTGTGCTGCCCCGTAGTTTGGAGCGGGTAATCCGTTTGGCGCAATCTTTTGGGCAAAGGGCGATGACCCGTTGCGATCCAGCGGTGCAGCGGTGAGCGCCTCCGATCGCGGTTCGGGCTGCCTGGATTCAAGCGGTCTTGCCTCAGATTGTCTTGCCTCAGATTGTCTTGCCTCAGATTGTCTTGCCTCAGACGGTCTTGCCTCAGGCGATCGAGACGGTTCGCTAAACCGATTTTCAGCAGGAACCGATCGCGGCTTTTGCTGCTGCACCGATTCCACGATCGCTTTCAGATCGAGCTGGCAAAACTGCGGCAGTTGGGCAGGCAATTGATCGGCTTCGATGAGTTCATAGCTTCCAGTCTGCACTGCCAGCAAAGAATCAAGCACTTCTCGTGCCAGTCCCTCGATCAGCTCTGCGGCTTGTTCCGGCAGGAGAAACTGCTGTTCGATCAGCCAGGTAATTGCCTGATAGTCAGGGAGGACTTTCTCGTCTCGATCGCGCACAGACTCAAACAGTAGCCGCACTTGGACGCGAATAGCACTGACCAAACTGGGAACCTTGAGACTGAGACGACGCAAATGGCGATCGAGACGGATAAACGGTTCGGCAGAGCTGGATGCGTAAACCAGTTTGCCCTGCTCTAAGTAGAGTGACCAGATGGTGGAATTGCTCACAACTTGCAAACAGCCGCTTGCCTGACGGCTAATCATTTGAGCCAGGAGACTGAGTGGATGGAGCGTTTGGGGCGATCGATAGGTTCCCATACGGATGGTCTGCATTGAATACTCCGTTCGTCAAAGGGGGCAGAAATCACAAACTGTTGAAAAGAACCAAACATTGGAGACAAACCGAATGGAAGGCAATTTCAAACAGCTAGGGTGACGAGAATGCACACCGCTTAAGAGAAATGAGGGTGAGGAACTGCGTAATCTGTGAGTGACTAGCAGATGCCTGATTGCAAATACAGATCTGCGAAACCAGATCTATAGAACAAGATCTGCGAAACCAGATCTAAAAATGACACTTGAATAAAGCTTGGTAAGATGCAGTGGTTTCGGCAGCGCTGAATTGGCGGTAGTGTTTCCCCTGTTTCCTGCACTCCAGTAACTGATTAGGAGGCAAGAGCCGAACCTGATGTGCAAATCTCTTTCATACCCATTAAGCGTATCAGCTTTCGATGTAAGAGTTATTGACGCTTGATAAAGATAGCCAGAAAAAAGATAAAGAAGATATAAGATTGCAAGGGAGAATCTGCCTGAATACAAGCACTTGAACGATCCGCATTAACTTCGACAATCCAACTAGAATCCATTTGATCAGGATAAAAGTTTCCTGTTTTTACTCCATTTTATGAACTCCTAACCAATCAAAAATGAACTCAGCAAGACATTTGTAAGATATCCGCAAGGCAATGACCTCGATCGAATCAATACACGCGATCGAGGTTATCGATGATACAAAAATAAATTCACAGCAGAATGCAATTGGATTTGATCGGGGGTTAGGGATGGTTGAGGGGTCGCAGGAGTATTCCATTGCCCCCCTGAATCTCCCAACTTTTGACTTGTCGCTCTAAAAAAGCAAAGGGAAACTTTGAACGTGAGCAAAGCTAGCTCGGTTCTGCCACTTACCTATCCCACTAACTCAACAACCTCAAAATCCGCCGAATCTTCTCCCGTTGCTGGCGATCGAGCGACTCTGGGAAGGAAAGCTCCATAATAATGTGCTGCGAGGCAACAGCGACGGCTTGCTGTCCTTCGGAATGAATTGTTTCGGGGTCAGGGAGCAGGCTGGGCAGCACTTCGATACTTTGCACCTGTGCCAGCACGGTTTGCGGCAGCGGGTCGTATCCTTCGCGGCTGATCATAAGCGAGAGAATTGGCTGCTCAGTGCCAAGGGTTTCCAGTTTGGGCAGGGTGCGATCGACAAACTCAAGCCGCAGATCGCGTGTGCCGATTTCGGTCACTTTTGCCGTATAAATTTCATCTTCCCAGCCTTCCCAGAAAATTTGCGCCCAGCCGCGCACCTGTTTTCGCACTTTCATGCCCACTTCGGGCTTCAGATCGCGAAAGGCACGGATAAGACTGGTGGCAATGAACTTGAGCGATTGAATCGGTTTATCAATTTGCGATCGCTGCTGCGAATACCATTCACGCACATCAGCATATAGGACGATCGTGAGATCATCTTGCTGCTCGCGGGTGGGGCTGACAAAATCAACGGACAGCAGAGTTTGCAGAACATCGGTCGCAATACCGCGCACAATTCTGGCATCGAGCAGTGCCCTTGCGCCGTAGTCGCCGATCAGTTCGACGCGCACCTCGTCCGAGACGTTGGGCCACTCATCAAGCAGGATTTGTGCGCCCGTTTCGCTGACGTTGGTGGTTCTGCCAATCCATCGCTGTCCGTCGCTGTGAATAATCGCGATCAGGCGGCGGGGCATCCGGTGGGAGCGGCGAAGCTGGGGTTGCTCAAAGGCGGCAATGCAGGCAGCCATCACCAGCAGCAGGTTAAACAGACACCAGAGCGAGTTGATCAGCACTGCCTGGGTTTCCTGCGGACTGAGGATCAGCCAGAAGGGGATTGCCAGCAGCGAAGCTCCGGTAATTCCGCCCAGCATTACCAGATAGCGGATCGAATCGAGATCAAAGCTCCGCTCGTTGACGGTTAATCCTTTGCTAGTAACGTTAAAGCTGCCCAGCTTGGGATTGATTAATGCCAGCAGCGTCACAATACCTGCCTGAAACGACATGGCAAACTCGTAGATCTCATTCCAGAAGGAAAAGCGAACGTGCTTATAGGGAATGTGATTCGTTTGCATTGACAAAATAATATGCGGCAGCGCGTACGCCAGCGTTTCTAGCCCCAGTCCTTTTACCGAGTTGATGCCAAACAGCAAAAAGAACGTGGGAGCGATCGCATACATCACCCTGGGAAAGCCAAAAAAGAAGTGCATTGTCGCACTGAAATAGCAGAGTCGCTGCGACATTCTGAGTTTGAGCTTGCGGTTGAACAAAGGATTTTCGAGCCGCAAAATTTGCGCCATGCCCCGCGCCCAGCGCACCTGCTGTCCCACAAACGAGGAAAAGGTTTCAGGAGCCAGCCCTGCGACCATAATCTTGTCGTAGTAAACGCTCTTATAGCCGATCGAATGCAGCCGCAGTGAAGTGTGGCAGTCTTCAGTAACAGTCTCGGTGGCAATGCCGCCCACTTCCAAAATCGCTTCCCGCCGAATCACGGCTGCCGAGCCACAAAAGAAAGCTGCATTCCAGAAATCGTTACCTTTTTGCAGCACTTTATAAAACAGCTCGTTGCCCACGGGAACCTGACCGTTCGTGTACAGATTGCGCTCAAACGGATCGGGGTTATAAAACCAGTGCGGCGTTTGCACCAGGGCAACCTGCGGATCAAAAAAGAAGCCGACTGTTTTCTGTAAAAAACCGCGAATCGGGATGTGATCGCAGTCGAGAATCATGACCAGATCGCCTTTTGTTTTATGCAGTGCCGTGTTGATGTTTCCGGCTTTGGCGTGATCGTTGTTGTCGCGGGTGAGCATTGTGCAGCCCAGTTCCTCGCACATTTGTTGCAGTTCTGCCCGTCGCTGCCGAAACTTTTCTGCCCGTCCGTCATCCAAAACGTACACTCGCTTTTTATCTGCGGGGTAATCGACCCCTAATGCCGCTAAAGCCGTTTTCCGCACGATTTCCACATCTTCGTTGTAAGTGGGAATGTAGATATCAACGGTAAACCATTCTTCTTGCGGAAAGAGGGAGAGATCGATCGGTTTACGATCGCGAATTTTCAGCGTTTGGAAATAGGCAAGAAACAGCGTCAGAATGCCGTATAGCTCGGCGGCAAACAGCAGCAGCGAGAATACCGTATCGACCCAGGAGTCGAAGTTGAGCGTATAGCTGACTCGGTAATAAAAATACCGCAGCGTGGTCAGAATGCTCAGCAGCATCAGCAGCAGGTGCAGCGCGTCGTCTGATTTGTTTTGCGGACGTTCTGCCAGATAAAGAAACCAGCGTCCCACCGTGACCACACAAGCTCCTAACAAAGCCTGCTGCCAGAAATTAGGGCGAATGGTAATAAACGGCATGAAAAACAGAATCAGACAAATCAGCAGCAGCACCAACTGCGATCGACCGAGCCATTTCAACACGCTGTTTACCGAATCCGGCAGCCGATCGACCAGCAGCGTCGTAAACCGATCATTGACTTGCTCCAGTTGCCGATCAGCGCGACGAGAAGCCTCCGCATTCCTGAACTTATGTTTGGGTTTCATCCAGCGAATCATGCGTTAACGCTCCTGCCCGATTACTTTCTTGAGATAAACCTGCGTCACCGCATACAGAATCAGCGTAGCTGCTACAAACCCCGGAGCCAGCACATACCAGTTGCTCTGAAACACCTTGAACCACTCCTGCCAGCCGCCCTCGGTAATGATTTCGCGCTGTGGAGACTGCCGCAAGAACTCCAGTCGATAATCCGACGGATCAAAGGGTGAAGGGTTCTCGGTATTCCTCCTGATCAGCACCGTGTCGCCTTCGATCTGGCTAAACAGAAAATCGCGCTGCATCACCGACTGCACCTGCTGAAGCCCAGTGTCTGTTTGTCCGGTGAGAGCCACCACGACGCGCTCTGAGTTCCAGGGCGACAAAATCGATCGAATCAATCCTTCGGCATCGGGGGCGGTCTGCGTTTGATTGCCTGCCCACTGGCGCGTCAACTGTCCTTGCAGCGCAAAGCCCTGAGACTGGAACACCTCCGGTAAGGGAAACCGTGCCTGGGTTCCGATGCCAATCAAGTGACGATCGCGCTGGATCTCCTTGGGCAACTGGGTTTTACGGTACACCTGAAACTGAATTGCATCGGCACGGGTGAGCCGTCCCAGACGTTCGCTGGTTTCCAGCAGCAGATCCAGATCTTTTTGGTTCGGCTGTTCGGGCAGGACGATCGCGAGCTTTGACATATCCTGCGGAGCCGCAAACGGATATCCTGATTGCATTAGCTTCAGATCAGGCAGGCGCGTCACATTTTCCCGCCGCAAATCAAACGACGTATCGCTGTGAATTGTGCCCCAGAGCTGCTGATCCGTTACCCGACTGCACGATCGCCGCTCACGCGGATCGAGCCGGAAGTTGACCTGCATTTTCGAGGTGGGTTTCACCGAGCCTTCGGGCAGATCAATTTTCAGGATTTGGCGATTTGCCCCGTCTACCGAAGTGAGTCGATCGCCGCCCAAGGGCACTCCGTCGAGCTGAACTTCCACCTGTGACGTCAGCGGATTCACCTGCGGACCATAGCTATACACCAGCGTCATGCTGCTGCCTGTGAGAATCTGCTCGTCCGGCAGGGCGCGGAAGTCAAACTCTAACGCCGGGGCATGGGAGCCGCGCACCGTCACATCACCATAGGGCTGATCGTTATAGGTGCGAAGATCGCTCAGCTTGAACTGCTCTTGAGTCGGCAAATAGCCCTGCCATTCCCGCAACGGTGGAGCCGTGATCGACTGAGTTTCCTCAATCAGCATGACGCTGCCTGTCGCAATGGCGCGATCGGGACGCTGCACCAATGCCTGCACAGCCTTCGCTACACCCACATCACCGTTTCCAGTTGCCACCAGCACGGGCACGCGATCACTATCGGTGGTCGTCAGCATCAGCACCCCCACATCCGGCGGCAGCACCTTGCCCTGAGCATCCCGAAGCTGATTTTGCTGAATCGCCAGCGGCAAATCCAGATCGGCGATCGCAGGCTGGCTTTCCGGTGTGCCAATCACGATCAGCCGCTCGTTTTTCTTAATCTGATCGATCGCCTCGATCGTGCGGCTATCTACTTCTCGATAACGGGCATATTGTCCGATCGCGGTCTGAAGCCGAGCCGTGGGAGTGAGCCAGCTTTCGTCGATCGTTCTGGGCAACAAAAAGGCAATTTGCGGCGCATCCAGACTCAGAACATCCAGGAACGGATAGGGATAACGGCTGAAATTGAGCGGAACCGACTGCGGATCGACGGCAAAGACCAGCTTGGAGTCGGGCAAAATTTCTGTCCACAGTGACGGATCGTAGGGGTCTTGGGTACAGGTGGGCGAATTGTTTTGCAGCGCAGCGATCGTCACCTCGTTATAGTCTTGCAGCAGGCTCACGGGCACGTTAAACAGACTGGTGGTAATCTTGTTTTCCGGCTGATTCAGCGGCACACTGCCCACACTGGTTCCGTTGACCAATACCGTGAGATTCGATCGCGTCGCATACAGGGCGGGCGAATGACGATAGCGCAATTGCAGCTTCACGCTTTTCGTTTCCCAATCACGCGGACGGGTAAAACGCAGCCTTGCCTCGCTGTAAATGCTTTCTAACCGCAGCCGATTGCCCACGATCGGACTCCGGCTAAACTCCAGCACGTATTCGCTCAAATCCGCAGGGGCGACGATCGGATCAGGAGCATTCTTGGGCAGCGCAAAGGCGGAAGATTTTACAGGTTGGCTAGCAGGCGCGTTGCCAGACGGTGCAGGGGATTTTGTTTCGGTTGCCGTCGCAGTCAAACTGAGAACACTCAGCGTCAAACTACAGCTAAACAGACCGACATAAAGGAGCGATCGTCGCCAGAAACGCTTCAGGAAATGTTTTGGAAGATGGATGAATGAATGCGATCGATGATGAGCCGAAGATGCAGAGGATGCACAAGACTCGATGCAGTTTCCCTGGTGGGGTAGACGGTGACGGAAATCTCTCATGATGGGAGAAGGAAATCAGTAAAGGAAAGACGGACAAGAAACACGCACAGAAAACACAAGAAACACATAGGAAACACACAAAACACGCAAAACCAAATCAGAGGGGCATCAGCCGCTAATATCGCTCCCAGCTCGGCTGAAATCCGCGTCGCCGCAGCAAATCAACTTGAAGCTGATCCAGGCGTTGCGAAGCACTTCCCCGTTGGGGATAATCCTCGATCGGTGAATCGGTTGCTTCATCGGACTGATTCATTTCGCGAAGCTGATTCAGGGCAGAAACGGGCCGATCTTGCGCCAAACTCAATTCCGCCAGTAGGCGACGAACCTCTGGATCGTTGGGTCTGAGGGCAAGGACGCGATCGAATAAAGTTTGGGCTTCGCCAAGCTGTCGCTGTTCAAACCGCACACCCCCCAGAGCCAGCAGCGCGTCGGGGTTGTTAGGCTGTTGGGTCACAATCGTTTCGTATGCCCGTCCTGCCTGGTTCAAGTTGCCAAGCTGCTGTGCCAGTTCGCCCTGCAAAAAGTAAAGGTTAATATCGTTGGGATTCGCGGCAAGTAGTTCATTGACTCTGGCAGTGGCGCGATCGGCATCCCGGTTTGCCCAGAGCTGTACCCAGCGGCGATTAATGCCCTGATTATTCGGATCGATCGTTAGCAGCTCGTCGTATAGCGGTTCGCGATCGGCTTCTGCAGGCAGCGTACTCACCAGCATGAATAGCTCTGGCGGAACCTGGGTCGATTGCGCGGCAGACCATTGATTTAAAACCGCTTCGGCATCGGCTTTGGAAATTTGCTTCAGCGAATAGGCAATGCTGGCGCGTCCAAGTTGGCTAGTCAGGTCATCGGGATTTCGGGCAAGGAGCTGATCGTAAATTTTCAGCGCGTCTTCCGATCGCCCCTGCATTAGCCGCACCCCTGCTAAACCACGCATCGCATCTTCATAGATTTTGAGCTGGAGCGGTTGTGCTTCGGTAGTAGCAATCAGCTTGCCATAGCGGTTCGCGCTGCCGTCCAGGTTGCCTTCCTGTCGCTCCAGTTCTGCCAGCAGCAGTTCCACACCCAAATCTGCCTCGCCTTTTGGCGTTGCCCGATAGTCTGCCACCGCCGATCGCGTTCCGTCGAAATTCCCTTGCTCTAGCGCAATCTGCGCCAAGCGGAAATAGAGAAACGGTACGTTCCCCGCCACATCCCGCAGCGATTGATAAATGGGCAGCAGCACCGGAGCGGGAGGAGTGAGTCGATTTAGCCCGATTGCAATGGCGTGACGTTCGACCGTCGAAGTGGGAAGCGTTGTGAGAATCGTTTGCAGCTTTTGTTCAAGCTGAGTACGCGAAATCTGGCGCAAATCATAGGCAGCAATTTCTCGCTTCACCTGCAAGCTCACTCGCTGGGGCTGCTGGGCAATCAGGCGATCGTACAGAGCGATTCCCTCCGCTAAGGCAAGCTGCGACTCGCTCATCACATCGGCGACTTCCAGCAACAGTCCAGGTGCAGGATTCGTCGTTTCGCTGAGTGCCCGCCGATACAGGGCAACGGCTGCCTCGTAGGGTTCTGCATCTGCCACCGTTCGTCCGATCGCACTCAAAGCTCTGGCAAGGGGTAATCGGGCAGCTTTTTGGTCGCGCAGCGGTTCCAGTACGCCAAATGCCTGCTCCATCTGCTGATTCATCGCATAAGACACTGCCAGAGCCGATCGCATTTCCATTGCCGCTTGATCCAGTGATCGAATTGACCTGAGCCGAGCTTCAAGAACTTGGAGCGCCTGAGGCACTTCTCCGGTTGCCTGAAGCGTTTGGGCGTAGGCAGCGATCGCTTGATTTGGAACGGTTGCCCCACTTGCCAGATAGCGATCGAACAAGCTGCGCCCGGTGGTGTAATTGCCGCTGTAGGTATAAATTTGCGCTGCTTGCAAAACGGTTTCCGGCTGCACGGATTCTGCCAGCAAAATTTCATAGTCGCCGATCGCCGCTTCAAACTGTCCCTGATAGCCATACAGCAAGGCACGTTGCGCCCGGCGGGAACGATCGTTTGGATTCAGGTTGAGCAGCGTCGTCAGGGCATTAATGCCAGCCTGGTTCCACTCTGAACGATAGCTCCCCAGCAAGCCGATCGCTGCTAGTGCCTGCCCATTATTGGGGTCTTGCTGAATCACCTGCTGATAGGCGTTCCAGGCGTTGCTGTCTTGTCCGGCACGTTGGTAGGCAATGGCTAAGCCCAAGCGAGCTTCCAGCGATCGAGGATTGCGCTGAAGTGCCTGCCGAAAGGCGGTAATAGCATCGTTCACCCAGCCGCGATCGAGCAGCACATAGCCCTGACGAGTCACCGGATCAGCCGATTGTGCCAGAGCAGGCAGCGTAACGGTGAACGGGAAAATCAAAGCAGGCAGAATGCCCAGCAGCCAGATCAGACGAATATTGCTGAATTTATTGCTGAATTGATGCTTCACCGATCGCTTCATTGAAAAGCCCTCCCCAGATCGCTCAGCGTGAAGTCTGCCCGCACCCGAAATCCCAGAATTGTTTCTGAGAAACTATTCCTGGCTTGTGCAGTAAATCCGGCACGTAAATAAGGCAGTAGCCGCGCATCGTAAAATAGCTCCACCACGTCAGGCAGGTCGTCGTTCCGCCGTTTCCGCAGTCCCTCGTTGGAAAGATCACGTCCATAAGCCAGACCGAGGCGATCGTCTGGCAAAAACAAATCAAGCAAATTAAACCCAAAGCTGTAGGTTTCGCCGCCGCGCTCCAGATCGAGGTTGTCATACCAGCCGTATCGGGCAAATAGCCCTAAGCGAATCGACGGCACAAAATACTCGGCGTTGATGCCGTATGCCTGCTCTCGATCGCCCGATCGCAATCCAAAGTCATTGTCGCCGCGATCGAACTGAAAAATTTCGCGAAAGCCGCTATCGTCTCCGGCATCTTCCGCCGTTAAATAAGTGCCGCGCAAAATCAAGTTTTGAATCCGCACCGCTGCCTCAGCTGCAAAGCCATCGAGCGCAAAATCTCCCAGATCGCGACGCGAAGAAAATCCGGCAGCGCGAAGCTCCAAGTGATCGGTCACAGTCCAATTCACCAACACCCCTGGACGCGACGACAATCCTGCGGCTGCCAGAGCGGGATTCGTTTGAAAAATCGGATTAAAAAACTGCGTGACGCCATCTTTCGCAAAGCTGTTGCGATCGAAATAGGAAGTGTAATCGAGCAAGCCAACCGCAAACCGCAGCGTCGGGATTTCGCTGGGCGACACCGCAACATACAGTTCATTCAAATTCAGCCCGGATTCTGGCGAATCGGTAAAAGTGTCCCCCGTCACCAGATCCACCGTTCCCCCTACCAGCAGATTAGGCGTAATAGCATAGCTTGCCGTGGTTCTTGCCCGTGCCGAGAATTCATCGCCCTGAACCACGATCGCTCCCTGAAGCTGAACAAACGGCGCGCCTAACAAAGCACTGCCGCCCTGAGCAATTGACTCGCCATCCGCAGGGGAAAGGTTTGGGTCGCTGTACTGAGCTTCCGTATTAGATTGAGCGATATTAGCTTGAGCGATCGAGATCGTATCCGGTTGATTCGCGGTTTCTGTCTCTGCCGTAATTCTCTCTTCGTTCAACCTAGATAGATCTGAATCGGATTGATCTGGCTCCGATCGATTCAAACTTAATTCTTCGAATTCATCGATCGCTTCATTGCCAAATTCATTACCTTTTTCTTCATAACTAACCAAATTAGCATCAAGGTATATTCCTAACGGATCGATCGCAGAATACTCTCCAGCATCATTACTATGATTTATGGACTGATTTACAGCTTCGTTCAATAATTCTAAAGCGTCTGATTCAGTCACTTCTGCAATTTCACTCAACTGATCATTGGCATTATTCACAGGTTGAGCATTCGCAGCCGGAAGATTTAATTGGACGATCGCAGTTTGAGCATTCGCGTTCTGAACATTCCAAGCATTCTGAGCATTAATAATCTGGGCATTTGCATTCTGGGCATTTGCATTCTGGGCATTCACAGCTTGGGCATTCGCAGTCTGGGAGACTACGGCCTCTAGTCCGAGCAGAGCCAGAGTACTCAGGGCAGTGATGCCTGTCCAAAACACTGGATGCCAGCCACCTGCCAATGGAATGACTTGATGTGCAGCCTGACGGGAACCATCAACCCTCGCTTTTAAGAAGTGAGTTGGATTGGAATCAGAAGATAAAGTCATGATTTTCAACAAAACGTTCATGGCAAATTCAGCCCAGGATGAAGGAGCAAAAGGGCAAACGACCCTTATTCCTGGAGCTAGAGTGCGATAGCCAGTTCACGCTGCGCTGATGCACACCCGATGCTCAGTCAGCGATATCAACCATCACTTAAAACCATCATTTAAGATGAGACGATCGAATTAGGAACACGCGATCAAAGAGATCCGAAGCTTGAAGTTCAGCAGAAATGGCGATCGAGAAGTCTGTACTGCAAATCTCAGTAGATAGATGCTTTAGCCGCAGTACAGCCGATATGAAACAGTCTGCCGGGGAGATGCCACCACTTCCTCCCGATCGGGTCAACCGGATAAATCAGCAAAGGATTCAATCCGTGAACCAGCATGGGAAAAATACTGAGGACACAGTTCTAGAGAGGAATTGGGCGATAATTACACCC